>DATBKW010000001.1:0-15540 GCA_036555665.1 Solirubrobacteraceae bacterium
GCCGTCGACGAAGTCGCTGCCGACGCGCACGCCGGCGTCCATGTCCTCGAACGACGGTCGCGAGAGCTTGTCGGTCTCGTTGAGGTTCTCGAAGTCGCCGGGCGCGAAGTGGTCGGTGACGACGCCCCAGTCGTCGGCCGCCGCATCGCCGACGGTGACGCCGACGACGTCGTAGCGGTTCGGTCCCTGAATGGTGAACTGGCCGAAGCGCTCGAGCGCGCGGTCGAGCGGCAGCACCTTTTGGCGCAGCGTTGCCGAGCCCATCGGGTGCAGCAGGAGCTTGGTCGGGTCGTCGGGTGGCGGGCGCAGGGTGACGGTCGAGGCGACGTCCGCCGCCAACTCGGCCGACCAGTTCTCGACGCGCTTGATCGCCGCCTCGAGCAATGGCCACGGATCGCTCGGGGGCAGGGTGTTCTCCTGGCGCTCGCCGAACGTCGCGTCGAACGGCACGCAGATGTCGAAGAACAGCAGGGAGATGCAGCCCTTGCCCCAGGCGTGGAAGGGCGAGGGCCCCGTGAGGTGCCCGTCGACCGTGATGCCGCAGATACGGCTGGAGCCCTTGTAGAGCCCGAAGCCCAGCGAGAAGTCGAAGCGGAACGAGAGCGGGACGAAGATGAGCAGCGCGTCGAAGCCGACCCAGCCCTTGACGCTGAAGCCGGAGGACGCGGCGTACAGCTCGGCCTTCGCCCCGAACTGCAGCGAGTTCGAGGTCACCGCGAAGTAGCCCTCGAGGCTCACGCGCGGGTTGTCGCCCATCCCGAGCGCGACGGTCACGCGGCGCAGGGTCGGGAACTGCGGTGGCGGCGTGAAGTTCGGGTTCAGGCCGCCGACCGACAGCGCGAAGTTCGGCTCGGCGCCCCAGGTCAGGCGCATCGCCATGTCGCCCGAGATCGTGTAGAGCGCCACGTAGGAGTCGCGCAGCGTCGCGTCGACCGCGAACAGGCTCTTGCCCGTGTCGAGGATCCCGACGACGTCGAGGTGCAGCGAGACGATCGCGAGGCCCTCGGGCAGCTCGACCGAGGCCTGTCCCACAAAGGCGACGACGATCGGCGCCGGGACCTCGATGAGGATGCCCAGCTCGGCCTTGACGAGCGTCGGCGTCCCCCACCCCAGGATCGCCATCGGACCGAACACGTAGCGGTCCATGGCGACGGGGAAGATCGTCGTGAGGTTGCTGATGATCGTCTGCGCGTTGACGATCGGGTCCTCGGGAAACAGGATGCTGTCGACCGCGCCCGCGCGGACGCCGGCCAGGAAGGCGTCGGTGTCCAGGCGGCGGTTGATCGCGGCCAGCCCGCCGACGCCGTTGAGCGTGAAGCCGTATCCGAGCTGGATCGGCGGGAACTCCGCCGAGATCGAGATCAGCAGCGAGAAGCCGGGCGGCGGCAGCGGGTGGCGCGCGGCGTCCTTGGTGTCGAGGATGCCGATCGCCGTGACGCCGATCTCGTAGATCTTCAGCGTCAGGATCCCGCAATAGCGCCCGGCGTCGGGATCCAGCGAGATGAAGCCGCCGCCGGTGACGATGCCGGCGACGTCGACCACGAGGCCCAGGCCGGTCGGCCACAGGATCCCGAACTCGACGTCGAACGGGCCTGCGTTGCCGTCCTGGAAGAGGATCGGCAGATGGACGCCGAGCCGGTCGACGCTGTAGGCGACCGGGCCGAGCTGACCGGAGAACGCAGCATCGGCCTGGATGTCGAGCTCGGGCGTCGTGCCGGCGCCCGCGACGAAGCGCATGGCCAGGTCGATCCGGTCGAAGCGCAGGACGCCGAAGTCCAGGTGCGGATAGAGCGCCAGCTGGAAGCCGGCGCCCGCCGTGAAGTCCAGGCCGGTCCGATTGGACCACGCGATCGAGAACGGCGCCTCGATGCGCAGCTCCTGAGCGCCCATGACGCTGCCGAGGAAGCCGTCGAGCGACGCGGCGGAGAGCACGAGCGTCGTGCCCTTCGGAGCGGCGCCCAGCTTCATCTCGAGGTCGCCCGCCTTGAGGTCGAGGTCGACCGACAGGGTCGCGCCGGCCAGCTCGAGGCGGATTCCGCCGGGGTCGCCGAAGACGACGGAGGGCGCGGGCGGCGCGTAGTCAAGCGACATGCCGAACCCGGCCGACGGCAGCGGTTGACCAGGTGCGAAGGGGTAGCGCACGGCGATCTCGCCGGGCCGCAGCACGATCCCCAGCTCGTCGGCCAGATCGGTCCCGGCGCGCACGTTGAAGGTCCAGAAGTTGCCGAGGTCGAACGCGGCCGCAACCCCGTCGGGGACCATCGGGCCGATGAGGATGCCCGGCAGCGCCGAGCCCTCGGCGGGCAGCTCGGTCGCCTTGAGGCCGACGTCGGCGAAGCCGCCTGGGAGCGAAACGTCGAAGAACGGCACCGTGAAGCCGAAGCGGATGGGGCGTTCCGGCGCGCCTGTCGCCTGGCCTTGGATCGCCGTGCCGTACGGGTCGCCGACCCGGTCGACCGACGACGGCAGGCCCATCGCCGCGGTCAGCTCGCTGAGCAGCTCGGCCGTCTTGCGGAAGTCGAAGTCCGCCGTGCCCCAGCCCACGACGTCGGTCGGGATCGTCGCCGGATCGCTGAGCGCCTTGGGGAACAGCTCCCACTCGAAGCGCGTGCGCACGAAGCCGGGGCGCGTCCCGGCCGGCGCCACGTTCTCGAAGCGGACGACTCCGAGCAGCTCGAGCCACGAGGCGAGCTGCGGCACCTCGCGGCGCAGGTAGTCGTCGAGCAGCCACTCGAAGAGGCTGCGCGCGATCTCGGGCAGGAACTCGCCGGGATCGACGCCGGGCGGCGCGCTGCCGAGCCCGTCCAGCGACGTGTAGACGTGCCCGACGGCCTCGATGACGGCGAAGACCTCGTCGAGTTGCGCGCCGTCCGCGAGGGCCTCGGCCGCCTCGACAGCCGTGATCGCGGCGTCGGCGATGTCCACGTAGGCGGGCGGCAGGCCGTCGACGCCCCAGCCGAGCCGCCACATGAGCATCCGGAAGGACTCCTCGTCGCGGAACGAGCGGTCCAGCGGCTCGAGTGCGGCCGCAAGGTGCTCGGCGACGCTCTGCAGCGTGCCGCGGTCGTCGCTCACGTCGGGTACCGCCCGGCGTAGTCGTCATCGATCGCGGCGTGCTTGGAAGGGTCGATGAAGTCGACCATCGCGTAGCGGCAGACCGGGCAGAACTGATACGCGCTCTCGGTCTTGGTCGGCTTGTCCTCGTAATGCAGCGTGCGCATGATGCAGACGCCGGTCGGCCGGTAGACGTCGCAGTCGAACTCGAAGCCGTTCTCGTAGAGCCCGACGATCCAGGCCGAGTAGGCCGGTGGGTTGGGCGGCTGTGGCGGCGCGCCGGGGAAGTTCGTGGCGGGGGTGGGCGTCGGCAGCGCAAGGCCAGGGCACGGGCGGTTCAGCGGATCGCCGTCGGCGGCGTTCAGGGGGTTGCGCTTGAGATTGATGCGCGCCCGGATCGACTGGTGCATGAGCTCGAGGTCCGCGCCGAACACGTGGTTCGGGGCGTCCGGGTCCGGGGCGCGCGCCGGCCTGATGAGCGCGGTCCCCGCCGGGAAGTTGGCCGGCACGAACGCCGCGGCGGTCAGCTTCTGGACCTCGAGCACGTCAACGGCGACGGACGTGACGATGAAGCGGTCGGTGGGCGCCGGGGCGGTGAGCAGCGGCCGCAGGCGGAAGCGAACGACGTCGTCGACGACGAACGGCTTGCCCTGCCCCACGTTGAGTGTGACGCGGTACTTGCCGCCACCGAGGTCGGTCGGCGCTGCCGAGATGACGCCGGCCTTGCGCAATCGCGGCCAGCGCCACTTGATCTTGTCGGCGTCGAGGTTGGCGCCGGTCAGCAGGCTCGCCCGAGAGTGGACGTTGTTGCCGCGGGCGACGTCGTTGACCCGAGCGGCCGGCAGGAGGCCGCGCCCGCCGTACTCGTCCTCCAGCGTGAACGAGTGGCCGAGCTCGTGCGCCGCCGTGGTCCAGATCTCGATCTGCGCGATGGCGGGGACGGTGTCGGCGCGGAGGTCCTTGCCGAAGTGCAGCGCATTGTCCTGGATGTGGTGCTCGTCCAGACGGTCCAGCGTCATGCAGACATAGCGGCCCGTGGGCTGGCGGAAGTTGTTGCCCCCGCCGGTTCGGTTGGACCGGCCGAGGATGAGGACTTTCTGCTCGTCCCTTCCGCCCCTCGCCCACGTGGCGCCGACCGC
This sequence comes from Solirubrobacteraceae bacterium, assembly GCA_036555665.1. Classification (GTDB taxonomy): domain Bacteria; phylum Actinomycetota; class Thermoleophilia; order Solirubrobacterales; family Solirubrobacteraceae; genus JAOPZW01. The sequence continues at coordinate 4,194 of DATBKW010000001.1, forward strand.
TGTGCCGCCGGTATCGCGCAGCGCCTTGAGGAAGTCGTCGAAGTCGTTCTCGTCGTAGCGGGCGGGATGCCGGCTCCCACTGCGGATCTGCATACGGCGGTCCACGCGGGGGCGCTCGCCGAGCGTGACGGCGAACGCGGTGTCGCGCTCGTTGATGAGGAAGTTCGTATTGGTGGCGGGCGTCGGCGGGTTGGCCACGTTCCACGCCGCGGGGATGCCCGCAGCGGCGACGGACGTGTCCTGCTCCACAGCATCGGCCCGGTTGCCGGCGACGTTGAAGCGCACGACCTCCTCGAGCGGCGAGATCCCGTCCTCCCCCGACGGGATCCACGCCATGAAGTAGTTCATCTTGTCCTTGAGCAGGTTGTACGGCGACGTGCGGTGGCGCACGCGCAGGCGCTGCGCGAGGTGGCGCGCGACCTGCTCGAAGCTGGCCTTGTCGGCAGCCGATTTGAAGCCGTCGGGCAGGATGAGGACGTTCGGCGCGTTGGCCATCGCGGCGAAGCCGGGGCCGTCGATGAGCGTCAGGGTCACGGGATCCGACCACGGCTTCGCGGCCTGCGCGGTGCCCGTCGCGGTCGAGTTGGCGGGCGCCGGGAGCGGGAGCAGCGCCGCGGTGATCGTTGCCGTGCCTGCGTTGGCTGCACCGGTCAACGCGCCCGTGTCGGCGTGCACGCCGGTCGTGCCGGCGGCGCTCGTGGTCCAGGTGATCGCCGGGGTGTTGCTGCCCGTCTGGCGCACGTAGGTGCGGTCGGCCGCCGCCGGCGGGTTCCACGGGCACCAGGGGGTGATGTCGCCGTACGTGCCGTCGGTGAACTCGGCGATGATCGTGAAGCGCGCGTTGCGGACGTTCTGGTGCACGGTCAGCGTGGCGGGCGTCAGCCACATCCGCGTGATGCCGGCGTGGATGCGGAAGCGCTTGTTCGCGGTGAAGGTGTTCGCGCCCTCGGTGACCGTGGCGGTGACCACGAAGTCGAGCAGGAAGGGGGCCGCGGGCGGAGGCGTCACCGCCACCTCGCCCTGGGCCGACACGGCGACATGAGCCGTCTTCGGGCCGGCGGCGAAGTTTGCCGCGAAGGTGACGGTGATCGGCGCCGCGAGCGTGTCGGCGCGCTTCGGCGCGCCGACGGTCTGGGCGGCAAAGAGGAGGTGGTCTAGCCGGGGACCGGTGTAGCCCGGGATCAGATGAACGTCCTGCGGAGCGTTGAAGGCCCAGAAGACGGACGTGACCGGCATGCCGTGCTTTCGGTCGAGAGAGGTTGCGGCGCCGAGGCGAACCTATTCGGAGCCCCGGTGGCGGCGCTCGCGGCCGTGCGCTTTTGCATAGCTTTTCGCCTCGGGCCGAAGCTTCGACTGCTGGCGCGTTCGGCCGTCTTGACTCGAACTTTCCCGTTTCGCGGTCTGGGGGTCGGGTACCGCGGCGGCAACCCGCGGCGATGGAGAGGAGAGAGCCTGCAATGTCGCCCGACCCTGCCAGCACGCAACCGTACGGTGGCCGTTTCACCAAGGAGGCGCCGCGTAACGGTGACGCCGAACGCCTGCGGCGCAGCCAGGTGCGCCGGGCCATGGTCGCCGGGACCGTCGGCACCTCGATCGAGTGGTACGACTTCTTCCTCTACGGCACGGCCGCCGCGCTCGTGTTCCCGAAGCTGTTCTTCCCGGGCGCGAGCGCCTATGCGGGTGCACTGGCATCGTTTGCCACCTATGCGGTCGGCTTTGCCGCGCGGCCGGTCGGCGCGGCGTTCTTCGGGCACTTCGGCGACCGCATCGGCCGCAAGGCGACGCTGATCTCGACGCTGCTGCTGATGGGCATCGCGTCGACGCTGATCGGCGTGCTGCCCGGCTATGGCACGCTCGGCTTCTGGGCCCCGACGCTGCTCGTCGTCCTGCGCCTGATCCAGGGCCTGGGCGTCGGCGGTGAGTGGGGCGGCTCGGTCACCTTGTGCATGGAGTGGGGCAACCCCAAGCGCCGCGGACTCATCGGCGCGTGGCCGCAGGTCGGCGTGCCGATCGGCCTGCTGCTGTCGACGGGCGCGGTGTCGCTGTTCACCCACCTCTCGGGCGCCTCGTTCGAGACCTGGGGCTGGCGCGTGCCGTTCCTGCTGAGCATCGTGCTCGTCGGCGTCGGTCTGTGGGTGCGCCTCGGCGTGCTCGAGACGCCGATGTTCTCGCGCGAGGTCGAGAGGGAGCGCGTGGAGAAGGTCCCGCTGATCGAGGTCCTCAAGCGCAACCCGCGTGAGATCGTGCTCAGCGCCCTGCTGCGCATGTCCGAGCAGGCACCGTTCTACATCTTCACCGCCTTCGTGCTCGCCTACGGCACCGAGACCCTGGGGTTCAGCAAGAACTTCCTCACCAACTCGGTGATGGTCGCCGCCGCGCTGTCGCTCTTCTCGGTCCCGTTTTTCGGCCACCTCTCCGACCGCATCGGCCGCAAGCGCATGTACATGTATGGCGCCGCGGCGACGCTGGTCTGGGGCGTGCCGTACTTCCTGCTGCTCGACTCGAAGGTCGCCGTGCTGGTCGTGATCGCGATCGTCGTCTCGCTGATCCCGCACGACATGCAGTACGGGCCGCAGGCCGCCCTGATCGCCGAGAGCTTCACGACGCGGCTGCGCTATAGCGGCGCGGGGCTTGGCTATCAGCTCTCGTCGGTCATCGCGGGCGGGCCGGCGCCGCTGCTGGCCACGTGGCTGCTGCATACGTTCGACAGCTCGCTGCCGATCGGGATCTACATCGCCTTCTGCGGCGTGGTGACGCTGATAGCGACCGCCCTGCTGCCGGACAGCGGCCGGCGCAAGGTCGCGCGCGAGTTCGAGGAGGTCACGGCCGCGCCGGTGCCCGAGCGCGTCGTCGCCTCGGCGCCGCGGCGGGCGGGCGCGCCGGCCGGGGTGCGCTAGGGGATCGCGCCAGCGCGGCTCGTCGTCGCGAGCCGCGCTCGGCCAGCCCAGCGGCCGGCCGTCGAGGGTGCCGGGCGGCGCGATGAGCGACAGGTCCGGGTCGAGCGCGATGCGAAACACGTCGCAGTCGGCGACCGCGGGGCTGTCGTCGCCCGCCGGGTGGCGCATGAGCTGGGCCGCGGTGGCGGCCAGCGCGAAGCGCAGGTGCGTGACGTGGCCACCGCGCTCGCGCTCCGCCAGCGCGCGCAGCACGCGGGCCGCCATCAGGTAGCCGCTGGCGTGGTCGAGCGCCTGGGCCGGCAGCGCGCCGGGCTCGTGCTCGCTGCCCTCGGCCGTGGCGATGCCGCACGCCGCCTGCACGAGCGAATCGAAGCCGCGCCGCGCCGCCCACGGACCGTCGTGGCCCCACGCGGCGAGCGTCGCCACGACGAGGTGCGGATGGCGCTCGGCGAGCGCGTCCTCGCCGAGCCCGAACGCAGCGAGCGCTCCCGGCCGGGGACGTCGGCGTCCTTGGCGATCGCGCGGATCGTCGCGCGATCCCATCCGCGCTCGGCGAACTGCGCGCGCGCCGCGGCAAGAATCGCGTGCCTGGTCCCACTGTCCCCCGGGCGGCGCTTCCCCGCGCGCTGCGGCATCGCGGCGATGTTAGGCGACGCGTGTCGGCGGCCCGAAAGGCGAGTCGCGCCGCGCGTCGAACACCGACGCGTCACCGGCTCCAGGAGCGTGTTCATGTCCACCCCCGCCACCACGCACGAGCGCGGTCTGCTCGCCAACCGCGCCGCCTACTGGTTCACCCTCATCGGGGTCTACTTCCTTGTCGGCGTCCTGTTCTTCTACTCCGGCAAGGGCAAGCTCTTCGACGACAACGGTCACGCGCCGCCCGCGCTGAAGAAGCAGTTCCAGGGAACGTTCATCGACAAGGTGCCGGGTGTCGACACGGCGTGGGTCATCCTCGGCATCCTCGAGTTCGCCATCTTTGCGCTGATCGTGCTGAGCATCGTCACCGGGGAGTTCCTGCCGCACAAGCGCAAGTCGCTCCTGCTCGTCGGCCTCGCGCTCGGCTTCGTGACCTTCGCGTGCCTGTCGTTCGGGCAGACGTCGATCGGCAACAACGAGGGAACCGCCTCGCTCTATTCGTACTTCGCCTCGACCGCGATCATCTTCCTGCTCGTGCGCCGGCTGCCGCCCAACGGGGCGGGCGACTGGCTGGCGACGCCCGCCGATCGGAGGGAGTGACCGACTCCGCGCTGCTCAGCGAGCCCTGTCGGCGGCCTCGAGCCGCTTCGCGGCGGCGCGGCGGCCGCCGTAGGCCAGCAGCCCGTAGATGGCGATGATGTCCAGCGTAAGGATCGTCATCGCCAGGATGGGGTAGGCGGGAATCCAGAGCGTCTGCAGGATCGCGTTGAGGCTCGCGCAGGCCACGCCGAACCACCTGCCCCACGGGGCGCCACGCCAGATCGCAAGCGCCGCGAAGAACTGCAGGATCCCGAACGCGACGAGGAACCAGCCCCAGGTGTTGAGGTCGCCGAAGATGTAGCGCGCGTTGTGCGTGAAGAAGTTCGCCTTGTCGATCGCCGCGATCCCGTAGAGGACGTTGAGCACCGCGGCGATCATGAGCATGACGCCGGCGAAGGTGACGAGGCCCTGCCCGTGGGTGTCGTCGTAGTCGTAGTCGAACGTTCCGCGTTCTTCGCGGCCCACCGGCGTGTATGGAGTGCCTGACATGTGTGGACCTCCGGTCAGCTGGTACGCCGGCGCACGGGAGGTGCGCCGCATGTCTTTTCGCTCCGCACGGGTCGAAGCCTCCGAATTCCGACTGAAAGTCTGACGCTCGGCGGGGTCGGATCACATCACCCGCGGAGGGTGAAGTCCCCCGTTTGCGCCTTCGTGACTCACGCCGGCGCCCGCGCGATCGCCGCTTCGTCGGGAGCGACCCGCCGGCGCGGGAACCGGGCGTTGAGCGCCAGCACCGCGGCCACGATCAGCGTGCCGCCGGCGAGCTGAAGCGACCCCAGCGTCTCGCCGAACACGAGGAAGGCGAGCACCACGGTCACGAGCGGCTCGACCGTCGCGAGGATCGAGGCGGTCGTCGGGCCGACGCGCTTCAGACCCGCGAAGAAGAAGCAGATCGCGCCGACCGTCGAGACGACCGCCAGGCAGGCCAGCCAACCCCAGCCGCCGAGCGTCACGTCGCCGGGGCGCAGCTGGCCGAGCAGCGTCGAGCCGACCGTCAGCGACACCGCCGCGCCGCTGCAGACCAGCGCCGAGAGCACGGTCGGCCGCATCCGGCCGACGACCGTGTCGCTGACGAGGATGTACGCGCTGTAGACGAGCGCGGCGGTCATGGCGAGCGCGGCGCCCAGCGGATCGACGGCGCCGGTGCCCGTCCCGGCCACGACAAGGACGAGTCCGCCGAAGGCGAGTGCGAGGGCGGTCAGGCGCCGTGCGTCGAGCCGCTCGCGGCCCAGCGCGACGGCGGCCGCGGCGACGATCGCGGGGAACGTGTAGAGCAGGATCGCCAGCAGCGAGGCCTCGATGCGCTCCAGCGCGGCGAAGTAGCAGCCCGCCTGGATCGCGTACCCGCACGCGCCGAGCGCCAGGCCGGCGACGACGTCGCGGCGGCGCAGCGCCCGGACCTCGTGAGTGGCGCCGCCCGCGAAGACAAGCATCCAAAACAGGGCCGCGGCGAGCGCGAAGCGGACCGCGAGCAGCGTGCCGACCGTCACGCCGTCGCCGTAGGCCAGCTTGCCGAAGACGGCCATGGCGCCGAACGCGGCGCCCGACGCGATGCAGAGGAGGGTGCCGGAGGAGCGCACGGCTGCGGATCCTGACTGATCGAATCGTCAGCATCGATTCTGATTTCTAATACCTATCCGGTAGTGTTGCTATCCGTTAACGGCCGTGCTCGACCTTCGCCGCTTACGCCTCCTGCGCGAGCTGAAATCGCGTGGGACGATCGCCGCCGTCGCCGACGCGCTGCAGTTCACTCCGTCGGCCGTGTCGCAGCAGCTCGCGATGCTCGAGCGCGAGACGGGCGTGCGCCTCCTCGAGCGCGCCGGGCGCGGCGTGCGCCTGACGGATGCGGCGCTCGTGCTGGTCGACCATGCCGACGCGCTGCTGGAGCGCGCGGCGCTGGCGGAGGCGGATCTCGCCGCGTCGGCGGGCACCGTCGCGGGGCGGCGGCGCATCGCCGGGTTTCAGTCGGTGATGCTGCGTATCGCACTGCCGGCCATGGAGGCGCTGGCGCGCGACGCGCCGCGATTGCGCTGCGAGCTGGTCGAGGCCGAGCCCGAGGACTCGCTGCCCGCGCTGGCGCTCGGCGACATCGACCTCGCGCTCGGCGACGAGTGGGAGCACCAGCCGCGCCGGCTGCCCGAGGGCGTCCAGCGCCATGAGTTGCTGGGCGACCCGGTGTATCTCGTCCTCCCCGCGCAGCACCCGGTGGCGCACCGTCACCCCGAGGTCGTGCCGCTCGCCGAGCTCGCCGACGAGGCCTGGGCCAGCGGGCACGTCGGCATGGGCTGGGAGCAGATGACGCATCGCACCTGCCGGCAGCTCGGCGGCTTCGACCCCGACATCCGCCACCGGGCCAACGACGCCACGGTCAGCCTCGGGCTCATCACGCGCGGCTTGGCCGTGGCGCTCCTGCCCGACCTTCCCCTGCCACCCGACCGCTCCGGGATCGCGCTGCGGCGGATCGCCGAGGGCTCGGTCAATCGGGCGATCTTCGCTACGACGCGTAGTGCCGACGCGGCGCGCCCGTCGACGCAGGCGCTGCTCGCCGCGGTGCGCTCCGCCGTGGCGGAGATCGCTCAGCCGTGACGCGGCGCGCGGCACACCGGCGCGTCGAGCGCGACCGCTCGGGACGGCCGGCCGAGCGGGACCGATGCCGCGCCGAAGCAGCGGTTGCCGGTCCGCGTGGCGTAGCTCATGACGCACGTCATGCGCCGCCCGCTGCCCGGCAGGCACGCGACGTCGCCGTTGGCCTGGAGCGCGTAAGCCGTGCCGAACGTCGTTGAGGCATCGGGCACGCGCTCAGGCTGCGGGAACGGCACGCAATCGCTGTTGGTGCGCCTTCCGGCGACGTGGCCGGCCGTGCGGGAGACCAGGACCTTGGCGGTGCAGCGCCACGGGCGCCGGTCACTGATGTCGCGTGCGAGCACGATAATCGCGACCGAGCACACGGCGTGCCGATCGTCCAGCCGTCGGCAGTGACCTGCCGGCTCGGCCCCGAGCCGCGCGTCGGCGCGCACGTTCGCCGCCCAGCGCTGCGCCGCGGTGGCCGCGGCCATCCGAGCGCCGGCCGGCCAGGCGGCCGCCGTGGGCTCATCCGAGGCTGCCCGCGACGCGCGGGCGCCGGTCGCCAGGAGGCTGACGAGCAGAAGGACGCCGAAGAGCGGAACCAGCAGCTGCCAGCGGCGGTTGGCGAAGCGCCAGCGGTGGGTGAGCATGAGGTATGGAGCGCGCGGGCGTGCGTTCAGATACGTCGCGGCCCTGCCCGGCTCCACCCGCAGATGGACGGCGGAGGCGCCGCCGGTTAAGGTCGCCTCGAGCCGTGTGACCCAGGAGCCCAACGTCGTGGTCGGCCGCGACCTCGGGGCGTACCGCATCGAGGCGGTCCTCGGTCGCGGCGGCATGGGGGTGGTCTACCGCGCGATCGACGTGCGGCTCGGTCGAAAGGTCGCGTTGAAGGTCCTGCCGCCGGGGTTCGGCGACGACGAGGCGTTCCGCGCCCGCTTTCTGCGCGAGTCGCGCGCGGCGGCGGCGATCGACCACCCGGGCGTCATCCCCATCTACGAGGCGGGTGACGTCGAAGGGCAGCTCTACATCGCCATGCGCTATGTCGACGGCACTGACCTCGAGCGGCTGCTCGCGGCCGAAGGGCCGTTCGCGCCGGAGCGCGCGCTGGCACTGGTGGCGCAGCTCGCGGCCGCGCTGGACGCCGCACACGAGCGCGGGCTCGTCCACCGCGACGTCAAGCCGTCCAACGCCCTCGTGGCGAAGGGCGACCACGTCTACCTGTGTGACTTCGGCCTCACCAAGGAAGCCGCGGACGACAAGCTCACCGCATCGGGCGAGGTCGCCGGGACCGCGCTTTACACGGCGCCCGAGACGCAGCGCACCGGCCGCGCGGACGCCCGCTCCGACCTCTACTCGCTGGGTTGCGTCCTGTTCGAATGCCTCACCGGCGAGCCGCCGTTCACCGGTCGCACGCAGGCGGCGGTGATCTTCGCGCATCTCGAGGAGTCGCCTCCGCCCATCAGCGAGCGGCGCGCGGGCCTGCCGCACTCGCTCGACCCGGTGCTCGCGCGGGCGCTCGACAAGGACCCCGCGCGCCGCTATGCGAGTGGCGCCGAGCTCGTAGCGGCCGCTCGCGCGGCGCTGGCCGGTCGGGCGCCGGCTCGCGCAGGCCGGCGCCGCGCGGTCGCCGCCGCCGGCGCGGCGCTCGCCGTCGCGGCCGCCGGTGCGGCGGCGCTCCTCTCCGGCTCCGACGGGACGCCGAGCGTCGTGGCCATCCAGGGAGACGCGGTCGCCGCCATCGATCCCGAGGACCGCTCGCTCAGGGGCGAGATCGCGCTCGACGGCGCGCCGGACGCGATCGCGGCCGGCGCCGGGGCGGTCTGGGTGACCGACCGCGACCGCAACGTCGTGTCCCGCGTCGACAAGGACACGCGCACGATCCGCCAGACCATCCCGGTTGGGCACGCGCCGTCGGCGATCGCGGTGGAGCCCCACGGCGTGTGGGTCGCCAACAGCCAGGACGGCACGGTGTCCGTCATCTCGCCGCGTACGAACCAGGAGGCGCGGCGGATCGACGTGGGCCGCCAGGTCGATGGTCTCTGCGCCGCTGACGGCGCGGTCTGGGTGGCCAGCCCCCTCGAGTACGCCGTCGTGCGCCTGGACCCGGACACCGGGCGCCGGGCGGCCAAGGTGACCCTGGACAGCCAGCCGGCGAAGCTGGCCTGCGGCGGGGGGGTTGTCTGGGCCAGCAGCCCCTCCACCGGGACGGTGACGGAGATCAACGCGTCCACCGCGACGGCCACGCGGCCGGTCCAGCTGAGCCGCGGCGTGTCGGCGCTGGCCGTGGGTGACGGCGCCGTCTGGATCGCCAACCCGCTCGAGGGGACGGTGTCGCGGGTCGACCGCGCGCGTGGCGTCGTGACCGCCACGGTCCCGGTCGGCCGGAACGACGGCCCGGTGAGCGTGGCGGTGGCGCCCCGCGCGGTCTGGGTGGCGAACGAGTTCGCCGGGACGCTGACGCGCGTGGATCCGAAGCGTGCCGTTGTCGCCAAGACGCTCACCGTGGGCAGCCGGCCGCAGGCCTTGACCGTCGTGGACGGCGTCCTCTGGCTCGGAGCGTCGGACGGCGGCACGCGCCGGCGCGGCGGGACCCTGAGCATCGAGTGGAGTGAGTCGGTGACCCGAAGCGACATGGACTTCGCAGTGTCGTACGGCGTGGCGGCCGACCTCACCAACGACGGGCTGACCGGGTACATCCGCCAGGGAGGTACTCCGACGCTGGCGGCCGACCTGGCCGAGACCCTGCCCGTCCCGTCGGACGGCGGGCGCACGTACGCCTTCCGGCTCCGGCGCGGAATCCGCTATTCGACCGGTGAGCCGGTGCGGCCGAGCGACGTCCGCTTCGTCCTCGAGCGGGAGATCAGGAACAGATACGCGGACCAGTTCTTCGGCGCGATCCGCGGGGCGCGTTCCTGCCGCCCGGACGCGTGCGACCTGTCGCGCGGGATCGTGACCGACGACAGGGCGGGCACAATCGTCTTCCACCTGACCGAGCCCGACGGCGACCTCCTCTACAAGCTCGCGATGCCCTTCGCGGCCCTGCTGCCGCCGAGCGTCGGGATGAAGGCCCCCACTGCGCGGCCGCTGCCCGCAACCGGTCCCTATCGCATCGCGCGCTTGCGCAAGCGCGAGCTGCGGCTGGAGCGCAATCCGAAGTTCACGTCGTGGTCGCCCACCGTGCGGCCCGACGGCTATCCCGACGCCGTGGTCTTGCGCCTCCGCGTTCCCGTCCGGAGGGCGGCGGAGCGGGTCAGCACAGCGAAAGTCGACATCGTCCCCAACGTCGTCGAGTCGCTCACGACGCAGATTGCCCGGATCCGCCAGCGCACGCCCGAGCTCGTGCGCTCTTCGCCGGGACCCGTCACCACCTGGTTCTCGCTCAACACCCGGGTCGCTCCGTTCGACAATCTCGACGCCCGCAGGGCGGTGGCGTTCGCGTTCGATCGCCCGGCGGCGGCCCGCGCGCTCGGCGGCGGGGACCTCGCGCGCCCGACCTGCCAGCTCCTGCCGCCGGGCTTCGCGGGATTCCGCCCGTACTGCCCGTTCACGGCTTCGGCGACCGCCTCCGGCAGGCCCGACCTCGCCACAGCACGGCGGCTGGTGGAGCGGTCCGGGACCCGCGGAGCGCACGTGGTCGTCCAGTCGTTCGCCACACTCAACCGCTCCGTCCCGGAGGTCATGGTCCGCACGCTGCAACGACTGGGCTACGACGCCTCGCTGCGAGTCCTGCCGAACCATCGCCACTTCAAGACCATCTCCGACACCAGCAAGCGCGTCCAGGTCGGCGTGTTCCCCTGGGTTGCCGACTACCCGTCCCCGACGACCTTCTTCGACCTCTTCAGGTGCGCATCGATCCGCCGCGGCACTCCTTTGAACATCAACTTTTCGCAGTTCTGCGACCGCGCGACCGACCAGCTGGTCGCCGAGGCGACGCGGCTCCAGGTCACCGATCCCATCCGGGCGCAAGCGCTGTGGTCCCGCGCCGAGCGCCGGCTCGTCGACCAGGCACCGCTCGTGGCCGCCTACAACTTCTCCAACGAAGATCTCGTAGCCGAGCGGGTCGGCAACTACCAGTTCAACTGGGTCTGGAGGAGCGCGCTGCTCGACCAGCTCTGGGTCCGCTGAGCAGTCTCCCCTGGCGTCGGCGCGCAGCAGATGGAGCAGCCGGCCGCGTGACACCCCGAACCCATGCGAGCAGGCCGGCCGTCATGCTTGGTCGATGACTCGCGATGAAGCCCTTGCGGAATGTGCGCGCCTTCGACGTGAACACCCGGATGGGCATCGGCTTGTGTTCGCTCCACGCAAGGAGGCTGACGGCAGCTGGGGGATCGCGATCGCCGAACCCCCGATCCCGCGGAGACGCAGACCCCGCCTATCCACGGTCAACGCGGCTTCTGAGAGCGGCGAGCCACTGCGGCTCAGACCGACGCCTCGAGCGGCGAACTGGAACTGGTCGCAGCCGCAGCGGTAGGGTCGGCACTGCCGACCTAAAGGAGCGTCTGCCTTGTATGTGCGCGTGGTCAGATTCACCGACGTGACCGCCGAACGGGTGACGGGACTGCTCGCCCGTATCGAGGAGGAGGGCGGCCCACCGCCCGGAGTTCCGGTCAAGGGGCTGCAGATCCTCTTCGACGAAAGCCAGGGAACTG
>DATBKW010000002.1:0-9641 GCA_036555665.1 Solirubrobacteraceae bacterium
GCGCTGCGAGGAGCCGGTGTCGTCGGGGGCCGACAGGTGCTCGGCCGCGAACGTCCAGAAGATGTTCCAGTAGTTGCAGACCGTCACGTACGGGCCGAGGAAGCGCAACTGCGGTTGCAGCGTCCCGACGGTCGCGGTCAGCCCGCGCAGCGAGCCGGCCGTGGTCGGCGCCTTGACGAGGCTTTCGAGCGCGCCGAGCGCGCCCTGCAGGTTGTCGTTGAGCGCGGTCGAGCGACGCATCACCGGCGTGCCGACCCGCACGGCCGAGTCGACCGTCGGCAGCGCGCCGCGCAGCTCGGTGGCCGCGCTGTCGAGGTCGCGCGAGAGCGCGGCCGTGTGCTCGAGGAACGGCCGCTGCACACGCAGCGACTCGGTCCCGGCCCGCAGCGTCGCCGGGCTCTTGGCGATCGTGACCTTCAGCGCCTGCGGATCGCGCGACAGCGCGCCGAAGGTGTCGGCCATCGTCGTGAAGAGGTGCGCGTTGACCTTCGACACCGGCGCGACGACGCGCGCTGTGTCGTCGAGCTCCTTGAAGAACGAGCGCAGGTGCGTGCGGCGGTCGCTCAGGTTGGCCATCACCGAGCGCAGGTGGTCGAACAGCTCGGGAGCGACCGCGATGGTCTGGTTGAGGTCGGTGCCGCGCCCGGCGAGGGCGTCGCCGAAGCCCTTGAGGTTGCCCTGCGACGCGCGCCGTGTCGGCGCGTCGAACATGTCGAAGACCTCGTCGAGCTCGACGGGGACCTTCGCCTGGCCGGCCGGCATCGTCGCCCCGTCGCCGAAGACCTGCTTCGAGCGCCCGGTGTCGAGCTCGACGTACTTCAGCCCCAGCGCCGAGCGCGGGCGGATGACGATGTGCGAGTCGACCGGCACCGGGCCGATCTTGCGGTCGAGCTTCAAGGTGACCTTCGCGCCGACCTTGCCGCTGGGCAGCATGACCGGCGTCATGTCGGCGACGACGCCGACGCGGAAGCCGCCAGAGCGGACCTCGTTGCCCTTGATCAGGTTGGCCCCGTTGGACACCAGCACGTTCAGCTGGCGCGTCGGCACGAAGGGCAGGCCGTTGTTGGCGTTGTAGGCCAGGAAGACGGCCACGACGACGACCAGCGTCGTGACGGCCCCGACGAGCACGGGGCTGGCGACGATCGAGGCGCGGGGTCGGCGGGCGCGGCTCATTTGCCCAGCAGGTAGTCGAGGAGGCCGCCGCCGCGGTCGTTGCCGCTGGTGTCGCTGTTGCCCGTGCTCGGCAGCGGCGGGAGGTCGGGCAGCGGGAGCGGCGGCAGCTGAACCGGCGGCGGGTTGGGTGTGGTCGGCACCGACGGGACCGATGGCGGCGAAGGCACCGCCGGCGGCGCGGGCGTCGCCGGCTTGTCGGGGGTGGGCACCGGCGGCAGCGGCAGGCCGGGGTTGCCGTCGGTGCGCTTGCGCTCGGCGCGGGCACGCGCCTGCTTGGCGGGCTCGGCGCGCCTGGTCAGGTCGGGGTAGTTCAGACCCGGCTGCGTCGGCCCGAGGCGCGAGCCGCACTCCGCCTCCAAGCCCGGGTCCTTGCGCAGGGTCTCCTCGCCGGCGTAGTTGGCGCACGGCCCGACGAACGCGCCGATCTTGAGGATGTGGTTGTTCTGGTCGAAGATCGACGTCGACGTCGTCTGGTCGTAGACGTACTGCAGGAGCGCCTCCAGGCCGGTGTAGCCCTGCCCGCCGGGGCTGCGCGGGTCCTTCTCGACCGCGTACCTGCGGTCGTCGAGGTGCCCGAGCACGATCGCGAGGTTCTTGCCCAGCTCCGGCGTGCCCTTCGCGAAGGCGCCGAGCTGGGAGATGACCGGCGGTGCCGCCTTGACCGCGCGGTCCCCGGTCTGCGACGCCCGGCCGAGCGAGCGGACGGCCGGCCGCGAGGCGTCGGCGAACGGTCCGAGCCGGTCGAAGAAGTCGGTGAGCTGCTTGGAGGACGCGTCGAGGTTGCGCAGAGCCGCGCCGTCGTCGTCGGCCACGCTGCCCAGGGCCTTCATTGTCGGCTGGAGCTCCTCGAGGAACCCGGGTAGCTCGCGCAGGCCGGCGGCGATGTCGGCGCGGCGCTCGGCCGAGGCCTGCGCGGTGTCCTTCGCCTTGGTCACGAAGCGCCCGACGTCCTTGCGGTTGGCGGCCAGGTCGCCGACGACCTTGTCGGCGTTGACGGCGAGGTCGCCCAGGATCCGGTTCTGCGCGCCGAGCGTGGCGAGCACTCTGTCGGTCTCGCGCAGCGCCGGGCTGGCGCGGCGGATGGCGGCATTGAGGTTTCCGGCGTTGCCCGCGACGCCCGCGCCCAGCGAGCCGATGATCAGGCTCAGGCGCTCGCGATAGGGGCGGCGCAGGATGTCGTTGACGAGGTCGGGCGGGACCGTCGAGGCGGTGTGCGTGACGGGGATCGTCGCGCCCGGGTTGAGGTGCCGGGCCGCCGTGCCGGGCCGGCAGTCGACGAAGTACTCGCCGATCAGCGACTGCGGGCGCGACTCGCACGAGGCGTCGGTGCGCAGCGAGCCGAAGCCGTTCTTGTCGATCTTGAAGCCGACGAGCGCGTGCTTGGTGCGCCGGTCGAGCTTGATGTCGGTGATGCGGCCCGCGCGGACGCCGGCGATCTTCAGGTCGCCGCCCTTGATGAGGCCGAAGGCGTTGTCGAACGCCACCCAGTACTTGCCCTGGTCCGGGTTGCTGCCGGCGCCGGTCGCCGCGATGTAGGCGACGCCGAGGCCGGCGACGAGCAGCAGGGTGGCGATGGCGCGCTTCATGGCCCCAGCGGCCCCTCGGACGCGTCGCACGGGAAGTCGGGCGACGGCTTGAAGATCGCGTTGCGCTCGGCCGCGCCGGGGCAGCGCCAGCGCTGGTCGAGCGAGGTGGCGTTCTTGAACGCGGCGCTCTGGGTGACCGGGTTGAGCAGCGGTTTGAGGACGCCGTTGACCGGCGCGAAGAGGTTGACGTAGATCGCCGCGCGGCTGGCGCCGCCGAGGGCGTCGTAGAGGCCGGAGTGGCTGAAGTCGTCGAACCAGCCGGTCAGGTCGGGCGTGTAGGGGACGGCGGTGGCGAGCTCGGGGGTCGCCTGCTTCAGTGCGCTGGTCGATGCGGGCAGGGCGCCGTCGCGCTGTTTGCCCTCGCGCTTGATCGGGCCGACCGCGGCGCCGCGCAGTGGCACGGCGGACTTCGTCAGCTCGATGAGGTCGTTGGCGGCGCCCGGCTGACGTACGAGCTTCGACAAGTCGCGCAGGGTCGGGCGGGCGTCGCGGGCCAGCGGGCGCAGCCGGCCGAAGAACGGCTGCAGCTTCTGGGCGACGGGCTTTGCCTCGTCGACCAGGGGCTGCAGGTCGTCGAGGGTCGCGCGCAGGTTGACGAAGGTGGTGTCGGCGCGGCGCATGAAGGCCGGCAGGTCGCCGATCGCGGTCGAGAGGGCCTGCTTCTGGCGGCCGAGCGCGCCGGTCGTCGTGGCCAGGTGGTCGACCAGGCCGGCGAGGTCGGCGCGGCGGGCGGCCAGGTCGCCCACCAGCTGCCCCGAGGCGCCGATGAAACGCTTGAGCGTCGGCGTGTCGGAGTCGAGCTCGTCGAACAGGCGGCTCGAGGCGGCCAGCGCCGGGTTGAGGTAGGCCCAGCCCGCGTTGGCCTCGGCGCCCTTGCCGCCGTAGGCGGCTGCGTAGCCGCGGATGACGCCGCTGAGCGCCTTGCGCGTCTTGGGGTCGAAGGTGTTGAAGAGCTGGTCGAGGTCGACCGCGGTCGTCGTGTCGGTCTGGTCGATGACGCCGCCGGGCGGGATCGTCTCCTGGTGGTCGGCGGCGGGGAGCTGCAGGTCGACGTAGCGGTTGGCCACGCCCGACAGCGAGGCCTGGCGGATGATCGCCTTCGTGCCGCGGCGCAGCGGGCGGTAGCCGGCGTCGGTGATCTTCATCCGGACGTCGGCCTGGCCGTCGGGCGTCAGGTCGATCCCGGCGATCTTGCCGACCGGGACGCCCGCGACCTGCACGAAGTCGCCCTTGACGAGCTGCGACGCGTTCTGAAAGCGCGCGTGCACCGTGTAGCCCGGGCCGCGGTTGCCGAACAGCACGACGGCCACGACGGCGATCGCCGCGACGAGCGCGGCGAGGGCGAGGACTCTTCCGAGCGGGCGGGACACGGCTCCTTGGCGGCGCCAACGACGCTCGGCCCGGAAACTTGCGGTGAGAGCTCGACCCGAGCGCGCTCAGCGCGCCAGCCGCTCGCGCAGGGCGGCCGCGTCGAGCCCCTCGACGCGGACGACCTTGTCGCGCGACTTCTCGCCGCGGACGACGCGGACGCACGACGGCGCCACACCCGCCCGGTCGGCGATCAGCCTGCGCAGCGCGTCGTTGGCCCGGCCGTCGACCGGCGGCGCGGTCACCCTGGCCGCGTAGCTTCCCGGCTCGCGCCCGGCGCCGATCTCGTCGCGCGCGGCGCGCGGGGTCAGGCGGACGCGAATGTCGGCGTGCGGCGCCACACCGCGATGGTCCCACGTGCTGTCCGAACACGAACCCGCGCAGCATCTTCGCCCCTGCGGGCGGGGTTGCCATCGACATGACCTTGCTGCGCACCGCCGCCCTGATGCTCGTCCTCGCCCTCGCTGTGCCCGCCGTGGCGGGGGCTCGTACGCCGGTCCGCGTCGGCATCGGCGACCAGCACGTCGCGATGTTCGACCAGCCGGCGTTCACCGCGCTGAAGCTGCGCCGCGCGCGCTACTTCATCGCCTGGGACGCGATCCGGCGGCCGGCCGAGCTGGCCGCGGCCGACGCCTACGTCGCCCGCGCGCGGCGGGCGCACGTGAGCGTGCTGATGCACATCTCGACCAACGACATCTCGGGCCGTCGCGGCACGCTGCCGTCGCCGACGAGCTACCAGCGCTATGTCGGGCGTCTGGTGCGCCACTTCCGCCCGAAGGGCGTGCGCGACTGGGGCGTCTGGAACGAGGCCAACCACCGTTCGCAGCCGACGTGGCGCAGCCCGCGCCAAGCGGCCCGCTATTACCGCGTGATGCGCCGCATCTGCCGTAGCTGCACGATCGTCGCGCTCGACGTGCTCGATCAGCGCGGCGTCGCGCGCTACATCCGTCGCTGGTACGCGGCGCTTTCGCCGACCCTGCGCTCTCGCGCGCGCCTCGTCGGCATCCACAACTACTCCGACACCAACCGCTTCCGCTCGCGCGGCACCCGCTCGATCATCCGCACGGTGCGGCGCTACAGCCGCCACGCGAGCTTCTGGCTGACCGAGACCGGGGGCGTCGTCAACTTCGGCCGCTCGTTTCCGTGCAGCACTCGGCGCGCCGCCAAGGCCGTGTCGTACATGTTCACGCTCGCTCGGCGCTTCCGGCACTACGTCAAGCGTCTCTACGCCTACAACTGGACGGGCGCGGGCTGCAAGGGCTACGCCTTCGACGCGGGCCTGACCTCGCCGACGGGCGCCCGCAGATCCGGCTACTTCGTGTTCAAACGCCGCTTGGCGGACTTCCTGCGCTGACGCTGCTGCTCAGCGTCGCGCAGCGGGACGAGCTGGGTGACGGTCGGGCGGTGGGAGGGCATGGGGTCTTCGACGCTTCGCGCGGCCCGGTCTTCCGGGGTGTGAGCGACGTCACGCGCGATCTCCCGCGCGGCGTGCGCGGCGCCGCGCGGCCAGGAGGGTGAAGCAGAAGCGCTCGCGGGCGCCGCCTGAACGTTTGTGGTCGCTATAGCCACCACAACTGTTCAATCGACGTCCAGACGCGGGCGAGGGCGCCCACCCTCCTTCACTGCCCTTTGGCCGCGCAGCGCAGCAAGCGCTCGGCGGACGACTAGAACCCGACCGCGGCCGGCGTCGCCTCCTCATCGGCCAGGAACGCCGCGAACGCGTCGCCCGGCAGCGGGCCCGAGAAGAGGTAGCCCTGCGCTCCGTGGCAGCCGAGCTCGCGCAGGCGCTGGAGCTGGACCTCGCCCTCGACGCCCTCGGCGATGACCTGCAGGCCGAGGGAGCGGGCGATGTCGACGATCGCGGCCACGATCGCGGTGTCCTCGTCCTCGGCGCCGACGCCGTCGACGAACGAGCGGTCGACCTTGATGACGTCGAGCGGGAAGCGCTTCAGGCGCGCCAGCGACGAGTAGCCGGTGCCGAAGTCGTCGATGAGCACCTTGACGCCCATGGCACGCAGCGCCTCGAGCGTGGTGCGTGGCGAGCCGGACTCCTTGATCAGGATCGACTCGGTGATCTCCAGGCCCAGGGACTCGGGCGGCAGGCCCGACGCCGCCAACGCGGCGCGGACCTCGTGGAGGAACTCGGGCCGCGCCAGCTGCTGGCCGGAGACGTTGACCGCCACGCGCAGCGGCACCTCGGGGAAGCGCTGGCGCCAGTCGGCGACCTCGCCGACCGCGTGCTCGAGCACCCACTTGCCCAGTGGCGCGATCAGGCCGGTCTCCTCGGCCAGCGGGATGAACTCGACCGGGCCGACGATGCCGCGCGTCGGATGCTGCCAGCGCACGAGCGCCTCGACGCCCATCGGGCGCAGCGTGACGGTGTCGAAGATCGGCTGGTAAAGGACGTGGAACTCGTCGCGCTCCAGCGCGCGGCGCAGGTCGGACTCGGTGCGCAGACGCTCGAAGGCGTCGCGGCGCATCTCCTCGTCGAAGATCTCGGCGCGCCCGCGGCCGCGCTCCTTGGCGCGGTACATGGCGGCGTCGGCCTCGCGCAGCATCTTGGCCGGCGACTGGGCCTCACGCCCGACCGCGATGCCCACCGAGGCCGAGCAGAAGACCTCGCCCGAGGCGACCGCAAACGGGTGCTCCCAGACCTGCGCGATGCGGTCGGCGATCTCGAAGGCCTCGTCGTCGGACTCCACCTCGGCGAGCACGACGAACTCGTCGCCGCCCAGGCGGGCGACGGTGTCGGACGTGCGCACGACGTCCTGCAGGCGATGACCGACCTCGACCAGCAGCTCGTCGCCGGCCTGATGGCCGAGCGAATCGTTGACCGTCTTGAAGCCGTCGAGGTCGAGCAGCAGGACCGCGACGCCGAGGCTGAAGCGCTCGGCGCGGCTGAAGGCGTGCTCGACGCGGTCGAAGAGCAGGGCGCGGTTGGGAAGGCCGGTCAGCGCGTCGTGCAGCGACTGGTGGCGCATGACCGCCTCCGAACGCTCGCGGTCCAGCGCCGAGGCCAGGAGATCGGCGATCGACTGCAGCCACTGGCCCTCCTCGCCGGAGAACGCGCCGACGGTGGCGGAGTGCACGGCGATGATCCCGAAGGCGCCAGAGCGCCCGCGGATCGCCGCCGCGGACGTGGCGCGAATGCCGCGGTCGCGCAGGCTGGGAACGGAGAAGCGGCGTTCGCTGGCCCACTCCCAGACGATGATCGGCTCGTCGCCGGCCAGCACGTAGCCGCCCAGCCGCTGCTCGTCGGCGGGGATGTCGTCGCCGTCGTCGAAGCCGATCGCCGCGACCGCGCGCATGTGTGTGCCGTCCTCCTGCAACTCATGGATCGCGCAGTGCTCGACGCGCAGGGTCTCGGTGAGGACGCGGACGGTCTCGTCGAGCAGGAGCGCGCGATCGGAGGCACGCAGCGCAAGGCGGCCGAGCCGCGCCATCGCCGCCTCGCGGTGGGCGCGCTCGCGCTCTGACGCCGCGCGCCGGGCCTCGGCCTCGGCGCGCTCGCGCTCGGAGACGAGACGCTCACGGTCCGCGCGGCCGAGCTCGCGGGTGAGCTGGTGGACGATCGAGGAGACGACGATGATCGTCGCGGCGGGCAGCAGCCACTGTCCGACCTGGCTGGCGACGAACTGCCCGTCGGCGATGGCCACGCGCGACGCCACCAGGCCGAGGACGGCGATCCCCGTCTGGAAGGCGGCCTGGCGCAGCCCGAAGTACACGGCGTACGGCGTGACCCAGAGGAAGAAGAACGCGAAGCCGGTGCCCGCGCCGGTGAACACGCACCCGGCGGTGGCCAGCAGCGTGCCGAGGGTGATGATCGCCTTGAGCACCCACAGGGGCGCCGCGTCGAACCCGCCGCGGCGCATCCAGATGCCGAGCACCTGGGCCAGCACGCAGACGAGCACGACCGCCTGTACGTGGCGGGCGTCGTGGGGCAGCAGCAGCCACCCCTCGCCCAGCGTCCCCTGGATGAAGAAGAGCAGGCCGAGCGACCGCGCGATATGCCGGCGGTTGGGCGTGGGATCGCCAGGATCCACCAGCACGCGCGAGAGGCCCCCCATCGTCTAGAGATGCTCATCGGGATTTCGCGCGCGGAACTTGAGCGACGTGCCCGGGGAGGGACTCGAACCCTCACGCTCATACGAGCAGCGACTTTTAAGGCCGCACTGTCTGCCAATTCCAGCACCCGGGCGGGCGCTCGGATCGTAGGCGATCGGGCCGGGCCGTCCACAGTTAGCGAATGCTCTATATGAGCGCCCCGATCTTTTCTTGTTTGTCGAAGTCTCGTGCCCTAGCTTGCCCCGCCCATGACGAGGGACGCACTGCACACCACGGCGGCCGAGCTGGTCGCCCACGGCAAGGGCATCCTGGCCGCCGACGAGAGCAACGTGACGATGGCCAAGCGGATGGGCGCCGTGGGAGCGACGTCGACCCCGCAGACCCGCCGACGCTTCCGCGAGCTGCTCGTCACCGCCCCCGGGATCGCCGACGCGATCAGCGGCGTGATCCTCTACGACGAGACGATCCGCCAGCGGGCCTCGGACGGCACGCCGTTCCCCGCGCTGCTCGACCGCGTCGGCCTGATCCCCGGCATCAAGGTCGACACCGGCGTCAAGCCCCTGGCCGGCGCCGACGGCGAGACCGTGACCGAAGGGCTCGACGGCCTGCGCGACCGGCTGGCCGAGTACCGCGCCCTGGGAGCGCGCTTCGCCAAGTGGCGCGCGGTCCTCTCGATCGGCGCCGCCACGCCCTCGCATTACTGCATCGCCGTCAACGCGCACGCGCTCGCGCGCTACGCGGCGCTGTGCCAGGAGGCCGGCATCGTGCCGGTGGTCGAGCCAGAGGTGCTCATGGACGGCTGCCACACGCTCGATCGCTGCGCCCGGGTCACCGAACGCACTCTGCGCGCCGTGGTCGCCGAGCTGCTCGGCCACCGCGTCGACCTCGAGGGCATCGTGCTCAAGCCCAACATGGTGCTCGCCGGCAAGACATGCCCGCAGCAGCCGGGCGTCGACGAGGTCGCGCGGCGCACGCTGGCCGTGCTCGAGCGCACGGTGCCCGCGGCCGTCCCCGGCATCGCCTTTCTCTCCGGCGGCCAGAGCGACGAGCTGGCGGTCGCCCACCTCTGCGCGATCAACGCCATCGGCGACGCGCCGTGGGAGCTGACCTTCTCCTACGGCCGTGCCCTCCAGGCCGCCGCGCTGCAGGCGTGGCCCGCCGACGAGGACGCCGCACGAGCCGTGTTCCAAGACCGCGCGCGCTGCACGGCGCAGGCGCGCCGCGGCATCGACCGAGAGGCAGTGGCGGCATGAACGCCAAGAAGGACCGCTGGGCCGCGGGCGTCACGCCCTACGCGGAGATGGGCTACTACGACCCCGACTACGAGCCCAAGGACTCCGACATCCTCGCGGCCTTCCGCGTCACCCCGCAGCCGGGCGTCGATCCGGTCGAGGCGGCCGCGGCGGTCGCCGGCGAGTCCTCCACGGCCACCTGGACCGTGGTCTGGAC
>DATBKW010000003.1:0-3112 GCA_036555665.1 Solirubrobacteraceae bacterium
CGAGGGATCCGGCACGGCGCCGGCCTTCTCGAACTCGGTGCCCTTGTGGACGAGCAGCGTGGCGTCGCCGCCGTCGTCGAGAATCATGTTCGGGCCGTCGCCGCCCGGCCAGGTCAGCGCCTGCTCGGTGCACCACCAGTATTCCTCGAGCGTCTCGCCCTTCCAGGCGTAGACGGAGACGCCCTGAGGATCGTCGGTGGTGCCGTCGGGGCCGACGACCACGGCAGCGGCCGCGTGGTCCTGCGTGGAGAAGATGTTGCAGGAGACCCAGCGGACCTCGGCGCCGAGCGCGATGAGCGTCTCGATCAGCACCGCGGTCTGGACCGTCATGTGCAGCGAGCCCATGATCTTCGCGCCCTTCAGCGGCTGCGAAGCGGCGAACTCCTCGCGGGTCTTCATCAGGCCGGGCATCTCGTGCTCGGCAAGGCGGATCTCGTTGCGGCCGAACTCGGCCAGCGAGAGGTCGGCGACCTTGAAGTCGAGCTTGGTCGGCGTGGCGGTGGTGGTCATCGTGTCCTTTGGTCGGGGACGGCGGTCAGGTCAGTTGGGCGGCGGCGGCGAGCAGGCGCTCGTGCTTGTCCTGCTCGAAGCGCAGCCAGTCGCTCTCGGGGATGTCGGACGGACGCTCGGGCTGGGCCGCGAACCATGTGTCGATCGCGTCGCGCAGGTCGGCGTCGGAGCGCAGGCGCTGGGCGAAGCCCATCTCGCCGAGCCCGATGTCGTGATCGCTCAGCAGCTCGCGCAGCGTGCGCAGGCGCTGGAGCTCGGGCGCGCCGTACAGGCGGTAGCCGGAGTCCGAGCGCGGCGCGTCGATGAGGCCGACGCTTTCGATGTAGCGCAGCATGCGCGCCGACCATCCGGTCGTCTGCGCGGCCTCGTGGATGGTGAGCGCGTCCACGGGCCGAACCTTACCACGGCTGTGTCAAGGTTCCGCAAGGAAGTCCCTCCCTATGGGAGGGCGAAACCTGCCCTATGGCGTGCGCAGCGGAGGGTGGACGTCGGCCCACGGGCGCTCGGCCTCGAGCTGGGCGGCGAGAGCGAGGAGCGTCGCCTCGTCGCCCGGCCGCGCGACGAGCTGGACGGCGCGCGGCATCCCGTCGGCGTCGAGGCCGGCCGGGACCGACGCCGCCGGCTGGCCCGTGACGTTCCACACCGCCGTATAGCACGCGTAGTCCGCGCCCGCGAGGAAGGTCCGCAGGGCACCGGCTGCGTCGAAGCGGCCGACCGGGGCAGGCTGGGCCGCCGTCACCGGCGTCAGCAGGAGGTCGTGGTCGTCGAAGATCGTGTTGATCCGCGCTGTGCGCGCTCTCTCCTTGGCGCGCGCACCGGCCGCCATCCGCCCCATGCGCGCGCCGACGCGCACGATGCCGCGCGTCCGGCGCTCGAGGTCCGAGGCGCCCCCGAAGCGCTGCGCATCGAGCCACGCGCCGCGCGCGTAGCGCGGGCCGAAGAGCGGCTGGATCTGCCCGTAGTCGGGATCGCGCTCGCTGACCACGTGCCCGAGCGAGCGCAACAGCGCCGCCGTCGACGCGACCGCCTCGAGCGCGGCGGCCTTCGGCTTGGCGGGCATGGTCGGCTTGGTCGAGACCGCGATCCGCAGCGGCGCCGGGGCCGCGCGCGTCGCGGCCGCGTAGCCCCTGGCGCCGGCAAGGACGTCGAGCAGCAGCGCGCCGTCCTCGACGCTCCGGGCGAACGGGCCGAAGTGCGTGAGCCCGAGCCAGTGGTCGTCGTCGGGCGCCAGCGGCACGCGGCCCCGCTGCGGCTTGAGGCCGAAGATGCCGCACGCCGCGGCGGGGATGCGGATCGACCCGCCGCCGTCGGAGCCCAGCGCGGCCGCGGCCAACCCCGCGGCCACCGCCACGGCGCTGCCTCCGCTCGAGCCGCCGGGGCTGCGCGCCGGGTCCCACGGGTTGCGCGTCGCGCCCCACGTCGACGACTCGGTGAGCTGCGGCCACAGCGCGAGCTCGGGCAGGTTGGTCTTGCCGATGACGATCGCGCCCGCGGCCCGCAGGCGGCGCACCGCCTCGCAGTCCGCGGCGGCGGTCGCGGCGACCACGCCGGTGCCGTGCGTCGTCAGCTCGCCGGCGACGTCCATGTTGTCCTTGACCACGATCGGCACGCCGAGGAGGGGCGCGTCGTCGCCGGCCTGAAGGCGCTCGTCGGCGAGCCGCGCCTCCTCCAGCGCCCGTTCGGCGCGCACGACGCGAAAGGCGTTGAGGTCGCCGTCGAGGCGCTCGATGCGCTCGAGGTACCGCGCGGTGAGCTCGGGCGCCGACAGCTCGCCCGCGCGGAGCAGCTCGGCCTGGCGCGCAACGCCGGCGAAGGCGAGATCGTCGATGTGGGTGAGCATGGGCGCCACGCTACGGCCGGGCGCCGGCCGCGGCATCGGGCGAATGCCCTATGACATCGGAAGCGGGCCCGCCTCGCTGCGGCCACATGGCCGCGCTCGGCACCCGCTAGGCCCACTAGTGGGTCTTCCCGCAACGTTTGACCGGTAACGACAGCCGTCGATCCCCGACCGGCGGCGTCCTCGAACCTCGAAATACCTCCGGTATTCCTTCGGTTCTGCGTCCTTGCCGGATCGGCGCCGCCGGCCGCCGTTACCGGTCGAACGTTACGAGAAGGCCCACTAGGCGACGCGCGCGCCGCCGACCAGCCCGCGCGCGTGCAGCAGCTCGGCGATCTGCACGGTGTTGAGCGCGGCGCCCTTGAGCAGGTTGTCGCCCACGACGAAGAAGTTGAGGCTGTGGTCGTGGAAGAGGTCGGCGCGCACGCGGCCGACGGCGACCTCGTCGCGCCCGGCCCACTCCAGCGGCGTCGGGATGTCGTCGAGCTCGAGGTTGGGAAATGCGCGCAGCGCCTCGAGCGCGGCGTCGACGGTCACGGGCCTGTCGAACGTCGCGCGGACCTCGATCGCGTGGCCGACCATCACCGGCACGCGGACGCAGGTCGGGGCGACGTTCAGGCCGGGGATGTCGAGGATCTTGCGCGACTCGTTCTGGAGCTTCATCTCCTCGTCGCTGTAGCCGCCCTCGACCTCCTTGCCCAACCACGGCACGACGTTGAAGGCCAGCGCCTTGGCGTGCACGCTCGGCTCGACGGCGGCCGCGGC
>DATBKW010000004.1:0-9798 GCA_036555665.1 Solirubrobacteraceae bacterium
CCCGCGGCCGCGCGGAAACGGGCGTTGTGCAGGCGCAGCTCGGCATCGTGGCGCTCGGCTTGCATCGAACAGCACCGTTGCACACTCGGTCGCCGCGTTATGCGAGGCCGCGGGCGGTCCAGGCTTGCGCCGTGATGGCGAACGGTGCGTCGGGGAGCGCCTCGCGACAGCGCTCGCGCAGACGGGCTTGTTGTTCGGCGCCGAGCGCGGCGACATGGGCGCCCGCTGGGCCGACGCCGAGCGTGTAGGGCTCCCACCACTCCTCGAAGGTCGGGTGCACGACGGTCGCGGGGAGTGGCGTCTCCTCGACCTCCCGGAGCCCGACGGACTCGAACAGCCGCGTCAGGTCGCCCGCACGTGCGCCCACGAGCCGAGACTCGTCGGCGACGTCGGCATCGAGCCCGCGCGCGACATCCCAGAACACGCTGAGCGGGCCGTGACCTCCGGCGTGATCCCAGACGCAAGCGGCGACGACGCCGTCCCGGCGCGTGACCCGTCGCATCTCCGCCACTCCCGCGGTCGGGTCCGACATGAAATGGACGACGAGCTGTGCGAGCGCGGCGTCGAAGACATCGTCGGGAAACGGCAGCCGCTCGGCGGCGGCCCGCTCCACGCTGACATCCGGATGGCGCTCGCGAGCCGCCTTTACGAACGGCTCGGAGGGATCGACCGCCGACACGGCCGCAGGCCCAAGCCGTTGGGCCAGCTCGGCCGTGAGGGCTCCCGGCCCACACCCGACATCGAGCACCCGTTGACCGGCACCCACGCCGGCGACGTCAGCCAGCTGCGGCGCGAGCAGCACCGAATACCTGCCCATGAAGCGGTCATACGCATCGGCAGCGACGGTGAAGCTCACGGCACGAATCTAGATGACGCCGGAAGTGGCACCGTTGTCCCTCGCCAGCCGCAGCGCCTTAGTCGGCGTCGTAGCGCGCGCGAACTTCGTCCCACGGCTCGGCGCCGGCGCGCCGGAAGATCTGCTCGACGCCGATCACCGGGACGCCGTCGGGGTGCCGGCCGGTGGCGGCGAGTCCGGCCAGCGCGTCGTCGCCGGCCGCGAGCAAAGCCGTGAGCAGCAGCACCGGCACGATCACCACTCGGTAGCCGAGCTCGGCGGCATGCTGCAGGCTGACGTCCGGCGTGCGGCCGCCGGCGACGACGTTGAGCAGGCACGGCCCCTCGACGCGCCGCGGGATCTCGGCGAGCTCCTCCAGCGTCTGGGGCGCCTCGACGAAGGCGACGTCGGCACCGGCCGCGAGCGCGTGGTTCGCGCGCTCGATCGCATCCTCGAGGCCGTTGACGGCGCGCGCGTCGGTTCGCGCGATCAGCACGAGGTCCGGATCGGGGCGGTTCTCCGCCGCGGCCCGGACCTTGCTGACGAACGCCGCGGCCTCGATCACCTGCTTGCGGTCGAGGTGGCCGCAGCGCTTGGGGAAGACCTGATCTTCGATGTGCAGCGCCGCGACGCCGGCGGCGGCGTACTCGCGCACCGTGCGCACGACGTTGAGCTCGTTGCCGAATCCCGTGTCGGCGTCGGCGATCACCGGCACGCCGACCGTCGCGGCGATGCGCGCGGCGTTGGCCGCCATCTCGGACATCGTCAGCAGCCCGTAGTCGGGGTAGCCGAGGCTCGCCGCGGTGCCCGCGCCGGTCATGTAGACCGCCGGGAAGCCGGCGTCCTGCACCATCCGGGCGGTGAGGCAGTCGTAGGCTCCGGGCGCGACGACCGGCTCAGGGCCGTCGAGCAGCTCCCGCAGGCGCGCCCCGGCCGACATGTCAGTCCAGCGCGGCCAGCGCCGCCTCGGCAACCGCCATGTCCTCGCTGTAGTGACCGCCGCTCACGCCGATCCCGCCGACGAGCTGATCGTCGACCATGAGCGGGTAGCCGCCACCGAAGACGACGAGGCGATCGATTCCCGACGGCGCGCCGTCGGCCAGCGGCGCATCGTCCTTGATGAAGTCGTGCCAGCCGTGCGTCGGCAAACCGAAGCCGGCCGCGGTGTAGGCCTTGTCCTGGGCGACCTGGACGCTGAGCAGCGCCGCGCCGTCCATCCGGCTGAAGGCCTTCAGCACGCCGCCGTCATCCACGACCGCGGTGACGAACGGCTTGCCGAGCTCGGTCGCCCTGGCCTCGGCAGCCTCGATCATCCTCCTGGCCGCCGCCGTCGAGATGCTGGCCTTCGCGTACGTGTCCGCCATCCCGTCCTCCTAGCTCGCCGCCGGTCTGCGGCAGGCTATCGCTCCGCCGCGAGCGGCCTGGATCGATGCTCAGAACGTGCCGAAGCGCTCGTAGGCCTCGAGCGGAAGCGTCCCGGCCCGCACAGAGTCGCGGATCTCGTTCTCGGTGGCGACCTTGCCCTCGGCCTCGGCGAGCGTCTCCTGCACCCGCTCGCCCGGCACGATCACGAGGCCGTCGCGATCGCCGACGATCCAGTCGCCCGGCGCGACCCGCACGCCGCCGACGAGGATCGTCACGTCGCCGTGGGCGAGCAGCTCCCAGCGCGGCACGCAGTCCTGCGGCGTCACGTATCGGGCGAAGACGGGGAAGTCCTCGCGCAGGATGTAGTCGGCGTCGCGCACGCCGCCGTCGATCACCGCGCCCGCGCAGGCGCGCGAGGCCAGCGAGGTCACCGAGAGCTCGCCCAGGTGCGCCGAGGCGCGGTCGTTGGTCTGGTAGACGGCGACATGCCCCGCCGGCACCGAGCCGAGCATCGCGAGGACCTTGCGGATCGACGTGTCGTAGTCGTGGCCCGGGTGTGGGCGGCCGAGCACGGGATAGACCGGACCGGCGAGGCGCATGCCCTCGCGCAGCGGCGCGAGCTCGACGGGCAGCGTCTGCTGCAGGTAGCCGTGGCGGTCGAGGACGTCGGTGAGGGCGCCGGTGTAGAGCGACGAGAACCGCCGCGCGAGATCGGCGGTCGCGCTCACCGCTGCAAGAATAGTTCCGGCATGAGGGCGGTGGTCGTCGAGGCACCCCACGAGGTTGCCTATCGAGAGGTCGCGGCGCCCGCCGTCGGGGCCGGTGACGTGCTCGTCCAGAGCCACGCGGCCGGCCTGTGCCGGACGGACATCGAGATGATGACCGGCGTCTTCACCGATCCCCGGTGGGTGCGCTTCCCGGTGATCCCCGGGCACGAGTGGGCCGGCACCGTCGTCGAGGTCGGCGCCGGCGTCGAGTCCGTCGGAGTGGGCGACCGCGTCGTCTGCGAAGGCTTCATCGTCTGTCATCGCTGCCGCTTCTGCCGCAGCGGCGAGACACAGTGGTGCGAACGCATCGAGGCGCTCGGCTTCACGCGCCCGGGCGGGTACGCGCAGCTCGTCGCGGTGCCCGAGCGCGTCGTGCACCGCCTGCCCGAGCACGTCTCCTTCGACGCCGGTGTCCTCGTCGAGCCGGCGTCGGTCGTCCTGCGCGGCCTCGAGAAGGCGCGGCCGCAGACGGGCGAGACGATCGGGGTCATCGGCGTCGGCACCCTCGGCGCGCTGGCGATCGCGCTGGTACGCCTGCAGTCGCCGTCGCGGATCGTGGCCTACGGCGTGCGCGAGGAAGAGCTCGAGCTCGCGCAGCAGCTCGGCGCCACCGACATCGTCCTGTCGGGCGCGGCCGCGCCCGCGGACGGCGAGCTCGACCTCGTCGTCGAAACGGCGGGGGTGCCGGCCGCGGTCGAGCTCGCGACAGCGCTCTGCCGCCCCGGCGGGCGCGCCGTCCTGTTGGGCATCGCCGGCGAAGGGCGGGAGCTGACCCTCCCCTCCGACCTGCTCGTCGGCAAAGACATGAGCCTGATCGGCAGCATCGCCTACCCGGCGTCGACCTGGTCGCGCGTCGTCGGCCTGCTGTCCGACGGCGTCCTCGACCTCGATCCGATCGTCACCCACCGCTTCCCGATGAGCGACTTCGAGGAGGCGCTGCGGCTCATGGACGACCGGCGCGGCATCGTGGCAAAGATCGTTTTGGAGCACGAGACATGAACAGACGCAGCTCGGAGTGGCTCGATCGCCGCGACCTCGACGGCTTCCTGCACCGCTCGTGGATGAAGGCGACCGGCGTGACCGACGAGACGTTCCGCGGCCGGCCCGTGATCGGCATCTGCAACTCGTGGTCGGAGCTCGTCAACTGCAACGTGCACCTGCGCGGTCTGGCCGAGGCGGTCAAGCGCGGCGTGCTGCAGGCCGGCGGGTTCCCGCGCGAGTTCCCGGTGATGTCGCTGGGCGAGTCGCTCATGAAGCCGACGACGATGCTCTATCGCAACCTGATGGCGATGGACGTCGAGGAGTCGATCCGCTCCTATCCGCTCGACGGCGTCGTCCTGCTCACGGGCTGCGACAAGACCAACCCCGCGTCGATCCTCGGCGCCTGCTCGGCCAACCTCCCGGCGATCGTCGTCACCGGCGGGCCGATGCTGA
This sequence comes from Solirubrobacteraceae bacterium, assembly GCA_036555665.1. Lineage (GTDB taxonomy): Bacteria > Actinomycetota > Thermoleophilia > Solirubrobacterales > Solirubrobacteraceae > JAOPZW01. The sequence continues at coordinate 4,402 of DATBKW010000004.1, forward strand.
GCGGCCACTGGCGCGGCAAGGAGCTCGGCTCATGCTCGGACTGCTGGCACTACCACGAGGAGCTGCGCGGCGGGCGCATCAGCGAGCAGGACCTCGCCGAGATCGAGGACGCGATGTCGCGTTCGAACGGGCACTGCCAGACGATGGGGACGGCGTCGACGATGGCCTGCATGACCGAGGCGCTCGGCCTGACGCCGCCCGGCGCCGCGGCGATCCCGGCGGTCGACTCGCGCCGCGCGCAGATGGCCGAGGCGGCGGGCCGCCAGATCGTCGAGCTCGTCGAGCGGGAGATCCGGCCCTCCGACATCCTCACGCGCGCCGCGTTTGAGAACGCGATCCGCGCGCTGCACGCGATCTCGGGCTCGACCAACGCGATCATCCACCTCATCGCCTACGCCGGCAGACTCGACCTCGATCTGCCGCTCTCCCTGTTCGACGAGCTGTCGACGAGCACGCCCTGGCTGGTCAACCTCAAGCCCGCCGGCGAGCACCTGATGGAGGACTTCTACTACGCCGGCGGGCTGCCGGCGGTGCTCGAGCAGATCCGCGACCTCCTCGACCTCGACGCGCTGACCGTCACCGGCCGGACGCTTGGCGAGAACCTCGACGCCGTTTCGACCGAGATCATCGGCGACGGCGTGATCCGGCCGCGCGCGAATCCGCTGGGCGAGGGCGGCTCGCTCGTCGTGCTGCGCGGCAACCTGTGCCCCGACGGCGCGGTGATGAAGATCTCGGCGGCCGACCCGCGCCTGCTCGCGCACGAGGGCCGCGCGATCGTCTTCGAGGACATCCACGACCTCGCCGCCCGCGTCGACGACCCCGACCTCGACGTCGACGAGGACTCGGTGATGGTGCTGCGCAACGCCGGGCCCGTCGGGGCGCCCGGGATGCCCGAGTGGGGCCACCTGCCCATCCCGGCCAAGCTGCTCAAGCGCGGCGTCTCCGACCTGCTGCGCATCTCCGACGCGCGGATGAGCGGGACCTCGTACGGCGCCGTCGTCCTGCACGTCGCGCCCGAATCGGCGGTCGGGGGCCCGCTCGCGCTCGTCCAGACCGGCGACCGGATCCGCCTCGACGTCGAGGCGCGCGCGCTCGACGTGCTCGTCGACGACGCCGAGCTGCGCGAGCGCCGGGCGGCGTGGACGCCGCCGGAGCGCAAGGACGTGCGCGGCTACCGGCGCCTCTACGAGGACCATGTCCTGCAGGCCAACGAGGGCTGCGACCTCGACTTCCTCCGCGGCCGCTCGCCCGTGATCAGCGACGTCGTGACCTACCTGTAGCCGCGGAGCGCGCTCAGGCTCGTTGTGCGCGCTCGTCCTCGCCGTAGATGAAGATGCCGTGGACGATGTAGATGCACAGGAAGAAGATGGCCAGCGACCACCACGGGTAGTTGCCGCCGATCGACAGCAGGGCCCCGATCGCGCCAAGGCTGCCACCGATGATCCCGATGACCCGGCCGAACGCGTTGCCGGCGATCAGCGAGAAGCCCCCGGTGAGTTGGACGACGCCGAGGACGATGAGGACCCAGCCGAGGGTGTTGAGGTTGTCCAGGACGTACCGCTTGTCGTCGTTGAAGATGTTGGCATCGTCCAGTGCGCCGATGCCATAGATGATGTTGAGCGTTCCCACGATCACCAGCAGCGTGGCCGCGAGGAGGGCTCGACCGGAACCTCGCATCACATACCTCCTTGGGGGATTTGCGGCAGCCTCCGTCAACCGACGGTGCGGCGCATCGCCCCATGTGGGGGATTCGCGCTTCACTCGGCGTCCTCCGCAGTCATCTCGAGCGCTGCGTCCACGTCGTAGCCGAGCGCCAGCGCGAGGTCCGGCGCAGCCGACACCACGCGCGTGAGGCCCACGGCGGGGGCGACCGCGATGAGGACGCCGACGATCTCTTCGACGCCGGCGCCCGCGGCCATGGCGAACCCAACGTTCGATTGATACGAGCTGGGCGCCGCGTCGGTGGCGAGCGATGCCGCCAGCCGGACGAGGGCGTGGGTCTTCGGGTCAAGGCCCGAGACATCCCTGGTGTCGAGCGCCATTCGGAGCACGGACTCGATGAAGCGCTCGTCGTTGAGCGCAAGTCGGCGCAGTGTCTCCTTGTACTCCGCCATGTCCTCGCTGGACTACACACCGCGGGCGGGTCGTCGTCATCGCCCCGATGGCATGACCTGCAGGTGCGGCTAGAGCAGGCCGAGCTCGCGGGCGCGCTCCACGGCCCCGTCGCGGGATGACACGTTCAGCTTGCGATAGATGGCCGCCGCGTGGGACTTCACGGTGTGGCGCGACAGATAGACGCGGTCGCCGATCTCGCGGAACGATAGGTGCGTGCTGAGGAGCGGGAGCACGCGGAGCTCCGCCGCAGTCAGTGTCGACGCGCCGGGGGCGTGAGCGTGCATCGTCTTGAGACTCGAACGGAGCTCCTCGACCTCCGCGGGCAGGCGCCCCAGATCCGGCTGTCGGCGGAGGATCGCGTCGACCTCGCGCAACATCGTCCAGGCTCCGGCCGCGTCGGCGAGCGTCAGACACGCGCGCGCCAGCTCCAAGCGGGTCTGCACGGCGAGATGCGGCAGCGCATACGTCAGCCGCGGGCGCAGACGTTGCGCGCGCGCCATCAGCTCGCCGGCCTGTGCGGCTCTTCCGCGGTGGAGCGCCACGCGAGCGGCGACCGCGCACGCGAGGATGCTGGTGGGGTACTCGGTCATGCGTGCGTGGCGGACGATTGTGAGCGCTCGGCCGCTCAGGGTCTCCGCATCGACCCAGGCTCCTCGCTCGATCGCGAGCGCGGCGCGCTCGCCCAGGGCCACCACGACCGGTTCCGACGCTTCGAGCTCGAGGCCCTCCTCGACCGCGTCGGCGAACAGGTCGTCGGCCTCCTCGCTCTCTCCCGACAGCCAGCGCGCGAGGCCGAGGCACAGCAGCGCCGTTGACCGAAACTGGCTGCGCCGCGCGAGCGACTCGGCCGCGATCGCCGCATCCTGGCACATCCTGGCCGCGCCACTGCGACAGCGCACCGCCCGTAGCACGGCAAGCCACGAGTCGATCGAAGGGCTGCCGTCGGGCAAGACGCCCTCGCGGACGCCGTTCTCGGCGGCATCGGCCCAGCGGTCCGACGCCGCCGGCCCGCCGTGGATCGCCGCCACCATCGCGCCGAGCACGGCGACGCCGGCGTTGCGCTCCAGGGCCTGACGGTGCTCGAGCCACTCGAACCAACGCCCCACGGTCGCGACGCGCCCGCTCTGGTAAACGGCCTGGGCGTGCTGCTCGACGAGGAACGCGAGGCGCTCGGTCTCGCCGGCCTCCATCGCGTAGCCGATCGCCGCCTCCGGCTGGCCGTTGGCCACGCACCAGTCCGCCGCGCGGCACAGCAACTCGTTGACGAGCTCCGGCTCGGCTCGCTCGAGCTCGGAGCGCAGCAGCTCCTTGAAGAGATGGTGGTAGCGATACCACTGCCGCTCGCGATCGAGCGGGACCAAGAAGAGGTTCGATCGCTCCAGCGACTCGAGCGCCTGCGCCGAGCCCGTCGACTCGAGCACCGCGTCGCAGAGCGAACCCGACATCCGCTCGAGCACGGCGGTCCGCGTCAGGAAGCGGATCTCGTCCGCCGGGAGGCACGCCAACAGCTCCGCCCTCAGGTAGTCCACCACGGCCCGATCGCTCCCGCCGAAGCCGTCGATACCGCTGTGCCCCTGCCCACGCGCTCTGGCCGACAGCGCGGCGAGGTACAGCCCGCCCGGCCATCCCTCGGTCCGCTCGGCGAGCTCGGAAACGTCTCCGACGGCCAGCTCGACGCCGGCGGCGTTCAGCAGCCGGCCAGACTCGTCGGCGTCCATGCGCAGGTCGTCGGGCCCGACCTCGAACGCCAGGCCCCGAGCCCGCCACACGGCGAGCGGCACCGCGGGCTCGCCGCGCGCCGAGAGCACCAGTTGAGAGTCCTCGGCAACGTGCCGTGCGAGGGCGGCGATGGCGTCCAGGGCGCGCGGGTTCTCGACCAGGTGCAGGTCATCGAGCACCAGGACGATCGGCTCCTTCAGCGTCGCCAGCACCGCTCCCAGTCGCGGGACCAGCGCGCCCTCGACCGAGGTCCCGGGCGACGCGAGGGCCTCGAACACGGCGGGGTCGAGCGGCGCGACGCGATCGAGCGCCGCGGCGACGTACGTCAGGAGCACGATCGGGTCGTTATCGCGCTCGTCGACCGACACCCACGCGAACGGCCGGCCCGACTCGTCGGCCCATTGGGCCAGCAACGTCGTCTTCCCCCAGCCGGCGCCGGCGGAGAGGAAGACGACCGGCGTCGCACGTGCCTCCCCGTTCAGCGTGGCGATGAGCGCCGTCCGTGGCACGGTTCCGCGACGAACCTGCGGTGAGCGCAACTTCGACTCCAGAAGATCGAACGCCGCTTCGTGCACGGGCGACACTCCCGGGTCAACCGAGGATCGCGCGAGCGCTGTCGGTGGGGCCCCCCTCATGCGATCGGGAGGACGACCCTACAGATCGGCACCGGCTCCGTCCGCAGGCGAGGCGATGATCACGACATGGAAGCGGTGCTCGACGTCGGCGTGCCAAATCCGTTTCGTGAGTTCGCCAGGCTCTGGTGGCTGTGGCTCGTCTTCGGTGTGCTGTGGATCATCGTCGCGCTGGTCATCCTCCAGTTCGACCAGGCCTCGGTCACGACCGTCGGCGTGCTCATCGGGCTCATGTTCCTGGCGGCCGCTGCACAGAACTTCGCCTTCGGCGCGCTCACGAGCGGAGCGACGCGATGGATCCTGTGGATCTTCGCGGTGCTGTTCGCGATCGCCGGCGTCATCTCTCTGATCAGGCCGGAAGACACGTTCGCCGGGGTGGCCGACATCCTCGGCTTCCTCTTCCTGCTCGTCGGCGTCTTCTGGCTGATCGAGGCGTTCATGGAGCGCGCGACGAACGATCTGTGGTGGTTCGGCCTGATCGCCGGGATCGCGATGATCATCGTGGCCTTCTGGACCGCAGGCCAGTTCTTCGTCCACAAGCAGTACCTGCTGCTCGTCTTCGCCGGCATATGGGCGCTGTTCCACGGTGTCGGCGACATCATCAAGGCCTTCCAGATCCGCAGCTGGCGCAACCTGCCGGGCTGACCGCGGTGCGAGAGAATCCGATGTCGGTGGGCACACCGATCGATCGGAGCTTGAAGTGACCGACACCGCACCCGCACCCGCGGCAGGCCTCGAGGCCTACGAGCGCTTCCCCATCCTCCACGGCCCCTCGCCGGTGCACCGCCTCGCGCGGCTGACCGAGCACCTCGGCGGGCCCGAGATCTGGGCCAAGCGCGAGGACGTCAACACCGGCGTCGGGATGGGCGGCAACAAGCTGCGCAAGCTCGAGTACCTCGTCGCCGACGCGCTGGCCCAGGGCTGCGACACG
>DATBKW010000005.1:0-16962 GCA_036555665.1 Solirubrobacteraceae bacterium
AAAGGGGTGAATGCGCATGCGGGCGGTCGATGCCGTGATGGAGTGCCTGAAGGCGGAGGGCGTCGACGTCGTATTCGGCCTTCCCGGCGGCGCCAACATCCCGACCTACGACGCGCTCCACGACGGGGGCATCCGCCACGTGCTCGTCCGTCACGAGGCCGGCGGCGGCCACGCCGCCGAGGGCTACGCGAAGGCGACCGGCAAGGTCGGCGTGTGCCTGGCCACGAGCGGCCCCGGAGCGACCAACGTCGTCACGCCGATCCAGGACGCGATGATGGACTCGGTCGGCACGGTGTTCATCACCGGCCAGGTCCGCACCGACCTGCTCGGCACCGACGGTTTCCAGGAGGCCGACGTGCTCGGCATCACGATGCCGGCCGTCAAGCACTCGTTCATGATCCAGCACCCGCTGGAGATACCGCGAGCGCTGCACGAGGCCTTCTACCTCGCGCGCACCGGCCGGCCCGGCCCGGTCGTCGTCGACATCCCGACCGACCTCTCGCGCGCCGACATCCCCTACGAGCCGGTCACCGAGGTGCGGCTCCCCGGCTACCAGCCGACGACCGAGGGCAACGCCAAGCAGATCCGCCAGGCCGCCAAGGCGCTCGCCGCCTCGCGGCGGCCGGTGCTCTACGCGGGCGGCGGCGTGGTCAACGCCAACGCGGCGGCCGAGCTCGTCGAGCTGGCGACGGCCGACAACTTCCCGATCACCTGCACGCTGATGGGTCTCGGCGCGTTCCCGGCGCCACACGACCAGTGGCTGGGCATGCCCGGCATGCACGGCACGCGCACGGCCAACTACGCGATGGACGAGGCCGACCTGATCTGCGCGATCGGCGCGCGCTTCGACGATCGCGTGACGGGCAAGCTGAGCGAGTTCGCACCGCGAGCGAAGTTCATCCACATCGACATCGACCCGGCCGAGATCTCCAAGAACGTCCCGGCGCACATCCCGATCGTCGGCGATGCGAAGTACATCCTCGCCAAGCTCGCGGCCGAGTACCGCGCCCTGGAGGCCGACGGCTCGCGGCTGGATGAGTGGTGGCAGCGCATCCGCGCCTGGCAGGAGCGCTACCCGCTGCGCTACGAGGACTCCACGAACACCGAGATCAAGCCGCAGTTCATGATCGAGGCGCTCCTGGAGGCGACGGGCGGCGACTGCATCCTGACCTCGGACATCGGTCAGCACCAGATGTGGGCGGCGCAGTACTTCCCGTTCAAGCGCCCGCGCCAGTGGATCAACTCCGGCGGCCTGGGCACGATGGGCTTCGGGCTGCCCGCGGCGATGGGCGCCAAGGTCGGCTGCCCCGATCAGGTCGTCGCGTGCATCTCCGGCGACGGCTCGTTCCAGATGAACATCCAGGAGCTCGCCACCTGCGCCGAGGAGGAGATCGACGTCAAGGTGTTCATCATGAACAACGGCTACCTGGGCATGGTGCGCCAGTGGCAGGAGCTGTTCTGGGACCGCCGCTACTCGCACGTCGCGCGCGGGCAGTGGCCGGACTTCGTCAAGGTCGCCGAGGGCTTCGGGTGCACGGGCATGCGCTGCGCCGACAAGACGACGCTGGTCGAGCAGATGCGCGAGGCGCTCGAGACGCCCGGCCCCGTCGTGGTCGACGTCGCCGTGACCGAGGAGGAGAACGTCTACCCGATGATCTCTCCCGGCGCGGCCGCGCGGGACATGCAGGGGTAACAGTGCTGCCTCCCGCGAGCCGCGCAACGACCCACGAGAGGAAGCACTGATGGGCGAGCCAGGGACCAAGCAGGACATCCTCAGCCTCGAGGAGCTCGAGGCCGCCGGCGGGATGCGCACGGGGCGCAAGCACGTCCTGTCGATCCTCGTCGAGAACAAGCCGGGTGTCCTGACCCGCATCGCCGGGCTCTTCGCGCGGCGGGGGTTCAACATCGACACCCTGACCGTGGGGCCGACCGACGACGATCACCTGTCGCGCATCACGCTGACCGTCGACGGCGCGCTGCACCCGATCGACCAGGTCACCAAGCAGCTGCACAAGCTCGTCAACGTCCTGAAGATCCGCGACCTCGAGCCGGCCGACACCGTCGCGCGCGAGCTCGCGCTCTTCAAGGTGGCCGCCGACGGCGCGCAGCGCGCGGAGGTCATGCAGATCTGCGAGATCTTCCGCGGCAAGGTCGTCGACGTGGCCCGCCGCTCGATCATCGTCGAAGTGACGGGCACGACCGACAAGGTCGAGGCGTTCGAGCGCATGGTGCGCCCGTTCGGCCTGGTCGAGATGATGCGTACCGGGGAGATCGCGATCTCCCGGGGTCGCGGCGAGACCTAGGAAACCGTCGCCGGCTCCTGCGTCGCCGGAGCCGCGGGTTCCTCCGACGGCTGCGAGTCCTCGGTCGCCTCGGCCTGCGCGGGCCGCTCCCAGTCCTTGAGCAAGAGCGCCGAGCCGCCGGCGCCGGCGATGAGCGCGGCCAGCGCCCAGCCGGTGCCCTTGCGCTCGCTGCCCAGCGCGGCGTCGAGCGACAACGAGCCCGGGCCGGCCTCGACGACCGCCAGCACGGCGGCGATGACCGTGGCCGGATGCTCCCAGCCGTTCTCGGTGACCCACGGCCCGTTGGGCTGGTGGACGGTGCGGATGGCCGTCGCCATCACGCCGGTGATGGCGGCACCGGCGGCCGGCGTGGCGAGGCCCAGCGCGAGCAGCGCGCCGCCACCCGCCTCGGTCGCACCGGCGGCGAGCGCGTGTTGGCGCCCGGGCTTCATCCCGAGCGACTCCATGTAGCCGCCGGTGCCCTCGGGCCCGTAGCCGCCGAACCAGCCGAAGAGCTTCTGCGTGCCGTGGCCGATGAAGAGTCCGCCGACGAGCAGGCGGACGAGCAAAACGATGAGCTTCATAGAGCGGGGGCTACCCGCTCTGCTCGGTTCCTTCGCCCGGAAGCGGATCGGAGTCGTCGCCTGTGAGCTCGCCCGCGGCATCGGCGGCCGGCAGCTCGCGCTCGCCTCGTTCGGCGGCGGCCAGCGTGCGCTCGGCCTCCTCGGCGGCGGCCAGCTCGTGCGCCTTGACGCGGTCGAGCTCGCGCTCGTGCTCGCGCGCCTCCTGACGGCGCTTGGCCTGCTCGCGGCGGTCGGCGCCGTTCTCGACGGACTGAATGAGCGGCTTGATGAGGTCGATCGGCACCGGCAGCACGATCGTCGAGTTCTGGTTGGAACCGACTTCGAGCAGCGTCTGCAGATAACGCAGCTGCAGCGCGGCGGGGTTGCCGCTCATGATCTCGGCGGCGTCGAAGAGGCGCTCGGAGGCCTGGAACTCGCCCTCGGCGTTGATGACCTTCGCGCGGCGCTCGCGCTCGGCCTCGGCCTGGCGGGCCATCGCGCGCTGCATGCCCTGCGGGATGCCGACATCCTTGATCTCGACGGTCGTGACCTTCACGCCCCAAGGGTCGGTCTGGTCGTCGATGATCTGCTGCAAGCTCTCGTTGAGCTGCTCGCGCTCGGCGAGCAGCATGTCGAGGTCGGCCTTGCCGAGCACCGAACGCAGCGTCGTCTGCGCGATCTGCGACGTCGCGGCGCGGATCTTCTCGACCTCAACGACGGACTTGACGGGGTCGATGACGCGGAAGTAGGCGACCGCGTTGACCTTCGCGGGCACGTTGTCGCGGGTGATGAGGTCCTGGGGCGGGATGTCGAAGGTCACCGTGCGCAGGTCGACGCGGACCATCCGATCGACGATCGGGATGAGCAGCACGATGCCCGGCCCCTTCTGGCCGAGCAGGCGCCCGAGGCGGAAGACGACCGCGCGCTCGTACTCGCGCAGGACGCGGACGGACATCCCGGCGACCACGGCGGCGAGCGCGACCAGGATGAAGACGGCGACGATGACGGCGGTCACGTTTCGAGCTCCCATTCCTCGGCGCGACGGACGGAGAGCACGAGTCCCTGGACGCGGTCGACGACGACCGGGTCGCCCACCTCGAGCTCCTCCGCCAGGCACGGCTTGGCGCGCCACAGTGCGCCGTCGATGAAGACCTGCCCTACCGGTGCCAGCGCGCTGCGCACGACGCCGACGTGGCCGACCAGACCCTCGGCGCCGGTTCGCGCGCGCGGGCGCGCCGCCGTGATCGCGGCGCGCGCCATGACGACCAGCAGCGCCACCGCGGCGAGTGCGACGATCGCCGCGATGGCGACGACGAGCGGCGCCCCGCCGCCGGAGCCGTCGACCGCGATCGCGGCTCCGGCGACCAGCGCGATCACGCCGCCGAGCCCCAACGCGCCGAAGCTGGGCAGGTGGGCTTCGGCGATCAGGAGACCTGCGCCGATTGCCAGCAGCGCGATGCCCAGAAGGACCATGGCTCTGGCATTCATCGTACCGCCGAGCGGTTGTGGGACCCCCCGCATAGACTGCCCGGGCGATGCCCCCCGCGCTGCTGCACGCTGTCGGCCGCCCGCTGCTGGACGACGGCGCACACGACAGGCTGCGCGCGCACGGGGCCGAGGCGGTTCGCCGCGCCCGGCGGAACGGCGAATGCCTGCTCGCGGTCACCGTCGAGCTCGGCTCCGAGGCCGATCCGACGGCGATCGCGATCGCCTCGCGGCGGCCCGGCGAGGACTGGTTCTGCTACGAGCATCCCGACCGCGATCGCTTCGCGCTGGCGACGTTCGGCTGCGCCACGGCGTTGGAGGAGGGGGGGCCGCGGCGCTTCCAGAGCGTGGCGTCGCGCTGGCGCGCGCTCGTCGCCGACGCAGTGTGCGACGACGCGGGCGCGGTCGCGGTCGGCGGGTTCGCCTTCGCACCCGAGGGCGGAGCCGCACCGCACTGGGCGGGCTTTCAGCCGGCTTCGCTGCACGTGCCGGAGGTCGCGCTCGCACGCCGCGGCGATCGCGCGACGGTGACGCTGGCCGCGGTCGCGGCACCCGACGACGACGTCGACGAGCTCGCCAACCGTCTGCGTGGGCGCGGCGAGGCGCTGCGCACCGAGCCGCTGCCGCTGCTCGACCCCGATCCCGCGGGCCGCTTTCGGGTGGTCAGCGCGATGCCGCCCGAGCACTACGAGTCGGCCGTCGCCCGCGCGGTCGAGCGCATCCGCGCCGGCGAGCTCGACAAGATCGTGCTCGCGCGCGAGGTCCAGGTCCACGCGCCACGTCCCTACGACGCGCCCGCCGTGATCGGCGTCCTGCGCGCGGCGTTCCCGTCGTGCTTCACCTTCTGCGCCGGCCGCGGCGACAGCGCGTTCCTCGCTGCCACGCCCGAGCTGCTCGTGCGCCGGGAGGGGCTGCGCGCCGGCACGCTCGCCCTCGCCGGCTCGACGCGGCGCAGCGCCGATCCGGCGGTCGACGATCACCTCGGCGAGCAGCTGCTGCGCTCCGACAAGGACCGCGAGGAGCAGGCGATCGTCACCCGCCGCATCGTGCGCGCGCTGCGGCCGGTCAGCGTGTGGGTCACGGCTGCCGACGAGCCGGTCGTCGCGCGCATGGCGAACATCCAGCATCTCGCGACGCCGATCCGCGCCCAGCTCGCGCGTCCGGTGAGCGCAGTCGAGCTCGCGGGGCTGCTGCACCCGACGCCGGCCGTCGGCGGCGAGCCGTTCGCCGCCGCCGATCCGCTGATCCCGGCGCTCGAGGGCCTCGACCGCGGCTGGTACGCGGGCCCGGTGGGCTGGACGGACACCAACGAGGACGGCGAGTTCTGCGTCGCGCTGCGTTGCGCGCTGCTCACCGGATCGGTCGCGCGCTGCTACGCGGGAGTCGGGGTCGTGCGCGAGTCCGAGCCGACGGCCGAGCTGGCCGAGACCGAGGTCAAGCTGCAGGCGCTGCTGCCGGTGCTGGCCGCCTGAGCCGGCGCAGCTGCCCGCGCGCGACGACCACGCCCATCAGGCACAGCGCGCCGCCGGCGAACGCGAGCGCGGGCGGCGATTCGCCGAGGATCGCCCACGCCATGAGGATCGCCAGCGGCGGCACGAGGTAGGTCGTCGAGCCCATGCGCCCCGCCGTCGTGCGGGCCAACGCGTAGGCCCAGGTCGTGAACGCCACCGCGGTCGGCAGGACGCCGAGGTAGACGGCCCAGGCGATCGCGGAGGGCCGGGCGTCTTTGAGGTCGCCGGCGAGCGTGGGCGCGAACGGCAGGCACGCGATCGCGCCGACGGTGCAGGCCAGGAAGGTGATCTGCAGCGCGGAGACCCGCTTGAGCAGCGGCTTCTGGGCGACGACCGCGGAGGAGTACGCCAGCGCGGCGACCAGGCACAGCGCGGCGCCCCAGCTCGCGTGCACGCCGTGCTCGGAGGTGGCGAGCCCGATCACGACGGCGCCGGCGAACGCGATCGCGCAGCCGGCGACCAGCGCGCGCGGAAAGCCCTCGCGCAGAAAGACGCCCGCGAGGATCGCGATGAAGATCGGCCCGATGTTGACGAGCATGGCCGCCGTGCCGGCATCGACGCGCCGCTCGGCCTCGTTGAGCACGACGTTGTAGATGCCGAACCACAGCACGCCGCAGAACACGATCGCGGGCAGGTCACGGCGGCGCGGGAGCGGCTCGCGGCGCACGACCGTCACCGCGCCGAGCACCAGCGCGCCGACCACGAGACGGAAGAGCGACAGCGCGCCCGGCGACAGGTCGCGCCCGGCCGAGCGGATGCCGACGAACGCCGAGGCCCACAGCGTGACCGTCAGCAGCGCGGCGGCGAGAGCGAGGACCTCCTCACGGCGAGCGGTGCGCACGCGGGAACGGTAGGCCCGGGACGTTTCCACGCTGGTCGAAACGACCGCGGAGCCCGGCGCGTGAGAGAACCTGGCGCGTCGCCGCTCAGCGCCGCGCGCGCGACGCTCAGCGCCCCGCGCGCCGCCACACCGCGACCACTTCCCGCACCGTCGCCTGGCGGTAGGACACGCGGGAGTCCAATGGTCGGACGCTGAGGTGGAAGCGCCCGGACTCGACCTGGTCGAGCTCGACGACGAGCGCGTGAAAGCGGCGGCCCTTCTTGTCGACCTCGACGATGTCGCCTGGCCCGATGCCCTTGGAGCTGCGGCGAGCCGCCTGCGACGGCGGAGGGGAGGGGAGCAGGGTGGTCTGGGTCATGGCCGCTCGAAGCTAGCGAGCGAGTCGGACGGCGCAACGCGCGTTGCGCGCGCCCGAACCGCGTCCCACACGCGGCGGTGCAGCGCGACGTTCTCGGCCCGGTCTGTGCGCACGTGCAGGAGCGTGCCCGGGGCCTCGCGGATGGCGGCGAGATCGCTCACGGGCTCGTAGGCCAACCCGAACAGCGCCGCGACGCGCTCGGCGTCGAGGCCGGTAGGCGTGGCGACGTGCTCCTCAAAAGCATCGGTCTGCGTGGCGACCGGGAGGAAGTCGAAGATGCCGCCGCCCGCGTTGTCGACCAGGACGATCGTGAGTGCGAGGCCCAGGCGCCGAGCGCTGAGCAGCGCGCCGAGGTCGTGGGCCAGCGCGACGTCGCCGAGGTGCACGACGACGCGCTCACCGGTGGCGGCGGCGCCGAATGCCGCCGCAAGCGTGCCGTCGATCCCGTTCGCACCGCGGTGCGCGAGCACGCGCGGCGGCGCGTCAAGCACCGGCCAGAAGGTCTCGACGTCGCGGACGGGCATCGAAGAGGCGGTGAAGACGGTCACCTCGCCCGGCAGCTCGGCCAACGCGCGCGCTATGGTCGGCTCGGAGACCTCGTCGCCGAGCGCTTCGGCGATCGCGGCCGCTGCGGCGGTATCGGTGGCGCGCCAGCTGTCGAGCCACACAGACGCGCGCGCCGGGCGGCTGCCCACGCCAAGGGCCCACGCGACCGGGTCGGCATCGAGGACTTCGGTCACCACGGCGGCCGGGTCCTGCCAGGCCGACTCGGGATCGAAGACGACCTGGCGAGCGTCCAGACCGGCGAGCCACTGGCGCAGCGGCTTGGAGGTCGGTAGGTCGCCGACGCGGATCACCGTGTCCGGGCGCTGAGCGGTCACGAAGCTGGGGTCGCGCAGCAGGGCGTCGTAATAGGCGATGGCCGCCTCGCCGCGGCGCGCGCCGGAGAGCGGATCGGCCAGCAGCGGCGCCCCCAGGGCAAGGGCAGCACCAGCGAGCGCCTCACCGAGCCCGTCGTGGCGCTCGTGGCGCCCCGCGACGATCACCGCGCGCTGGCCGACCTCCAGCGAGATCGCGCGCGGCGCGGCGCGACGGCGCACGCGCGCCGGCGGCCGGTCCTCGAGCGCCGGCAGCGGTCCGTCGAGGACGAGCGGCTCGCGCAGCGGGAAGTTGAGGTGCACCGGCCCCGGCCGGCCGCCGGCCGCGGTCGTATACGCCCGCGCCGCCAGCCCGCGGATCCAGCGCAGCCGCTCCGGCGTGGCCAGGTGCGTGCCGACCTCGAAGAACCACTTCGCCGCGCCGCCGTAGAGCTTGAGCTGGTCGATCGTCTGGCCGGCGCCGACCTCGCGCAGCTCGGGCGGCCGATCGGCCGTGAGCACGATCAGCGGCACGCGCGCCTCGTGGGCCTCGATGACCGCGGGCAGGTAGTGCGCCGCGGCGGTTCCGCTCGTGCACGCCACCGCGGCCGGGCGGCCGCACGCCTTGGCCACGCCCACCGCGAAGAAGCCGGCCACCCGCTCGTCGACGTGCGACCACGTGGCCAGGCCCGGCTGGCGCGCGAGCGTGAGCACGAGCGGCGTCGAACGCGACCCCGGCGACGTGCACGCGCCCGCCAGCCCGCAGCGCGTGAGCTCGTCGACGAACGCGCGGAGCAGCAGGTAGGTGTCGATGGTCTCGGTCAAGATTCAGCGGTGATGCCGGTCACCGTCGTCCTGCTCCACGGCTTCGCCGGCACTGGGCGCGCCTGGGATCCGGTGATCGAGCGGCTGGATCGCGAACGCTATAACGCGCTCGCTCCCGACCTGCGCGGCCATGGCGGCGCGCGCGACGAGCGGCCGGTCGCCTTCGCCGCGATGGCGGCGGACGTGCTCGCGGCGGCGCCCGAGCGCTTCGTGCTGTGCGGCTACTCGATGGGCGGGCGCATCGCCCTGCACGTCGCGCTCGCCGCGGCCGAGCGCATCGACCGCCTCGTCCTCGTCGCCACCACCGCCGGCATCGACGCGCCGGTCGAGCGCGCGGCGCGCCGCGCCGACGACGAGCGCCTCGCCGAGTTCGCCGACGCGGCCCCGATCGAGGCGTTCGCCGACCGCTGGACGTCGCAGCCCTTGTTCGCGGGCACGCCGCTGGAGGCGGCGAAGCTCTGGCGCCACGACGTCCTGCGCAACGATCCGCGCGCGCTGGCGACCGTCCTGCGCGGCGTCGGCACCGGCGCGATGACGCCGATGTGGGACCGCCTCGCCGAGCTGACGATGCCCGCCGCGGTGCTCGCCGGAGAGCGCGACCCGAAGTTCGTCGAGCTCGCGCGCCGCCTCGCCGCCAAGCTGCCGAACGCCGAACTCAGGATCGTCCCCGACGCCGGCCACGGCCTCCCGCGCGAGGCGCCCGATGCGATTGTGCGCGCGATCACACGCGAGGGACCCTGACACGACGGTCCAGGGGAATCCCGCTAGCTCACTAGTGGGCCTTCTCGTAACGTTTGACCGGTAACGGCGGCCGGCGGCGCCGATCCGGCAAGGACGCAGAACCGAAGGAATACCGGAGGTATTTCGAGGTTCGAGGACGCCGCCGGTCGGGGATCGACGGCTGTCGTTACCGGTCAAACGTTACGGGAAGACCCACTAGTCTCGCCCGCATGGGCGAACGCACGAGCTACGCGCCCGGGACCTTCTCCTGGGTGGACCTCAACACCGACGACATCGAAGCGTCGAAGGCCTTCTACGCCGACCTGCTGGGGTGGACCTACCAGGACATCCCGATCGGCGACGGCAACCACTATTCGATGGCCCAGGTCGATGGCCATGATGTCGCCGCCATCACCCCGATGCCGCCCGGCACGGAGGCCACCCACTGGAACTGCTACGTGACCGTCGAGGATGCCGACGCCACCGCGGCGCGCGCGAAGGAGCTCGGCGCCACCCTGATGGGCGAGCCCTTCGACGTCTTCGACGCCGGGCGCATGGCGATCATCCAGGACCCGCAGGGCGCGGTCCTCATGGTCTGGCAGCCGCGCGCCACCATCGGCGCCGGCCTGGTCAACGCGCCCGGCGCGCTGTGCTGGAACGACCTGATCGCGCCCGACGTCGAGGCCGCGGCCCCGTTCTATCGCGAGCTCTTCGGGTGGACGATCGAGGAGACGCCGGGCTCGGAGGGCGCGTACTTCTCGATCACCAACGGCGGCAGGTTGAACGGCGGCGTCATGCCGGCGCCACCCGAGGGGCAGCCGGTGTGGAACCTCTACTTCGCCGTGGAGGACTGCGACGCCACCGTCGCCCGCGCCGGCGAGCTGGGCGGCGAGCTGCTCGTCAAGCCGAGGAGCCTGCCCAACGGCGGGCGCTTCGCGGTCATCCGCGACCCGCAGGGCGCGATCTTCAGCGTCTCATCGGGACCGATGGACCCGTAGGGCTAGGCGGCGAACGTCCGCGACGTAACAACAGGGTTGTTACGTGACGGACGTTCGGCGCCTATGGGGCCCCGACGCCCGCGACCACCGACGTCGTCCAGTCGATGACCGCCGCCGGCTTGACGATGTGGCGCGCCATGCCCAGCTCCTTGGGATCGAGGCCCAGGGCCAGGCCGACGAGCTGGGGGAGGTGCAGCACGGGCATCTTCAGGTCGCGCCCGACGACGCGCTCGGCCAACGGCTGCTGCAGGTCGAGGTTCAGGTGGCACAGCGGGCACGGGGTGACGAGGCAGTCGGCGTCGGCGTCGACGGCGTCGCCCAGGTGGCGGCCGGCCTGCTTGAGCGAGGCGTCCTTGTTCATCGTGATGATCGGGAAGCCGCAGCACTTGTGCGAGCCGGCGTACTCGATGACGGTGCCGCCGAGCGCCTCGATGACCTTGGCCAGATAGGTGTCGCGCGGGCGCTCGTCGGCGTCGATGCCCAGGCGGTCCATCGGGCGCACGATGTAGCAGCCGTAGAACGGCCCGACCTTGAGGTCGGTGAGCGGGCGCGTGACCCGCGCGCGCAACTCGTCCAGGCCGATCTCCTCCACCAGCAGCCACAGGAAGTTCTTGTTGCTCAGGCCCTTCTCGTAGTGCAGGCCCTCGGCCGACAACGTCTCGTTGACGTGCTCGCGGTACTCGCCGTTGGCGTCCAGCCGCTCCTGGCACTCGCTCTGCGCGCCCTGGCAGGTCGAGCAGATGTTCATCATGAGCTCGGCGCCCTCGACGCGCTGGGCCAGCGCGAAGGTCCGGGCGTTGAGGGTGTCGGCGAGCTCCTGGTTGTGCTCGGCGATGACACCCGCGCCGGTGCAGCACGCGCGATCGAGCTCGACGAGCTCGATGTCGAGCAGCGGCGCGATCAGCGCCATCGAGCCGTGCAGCTCGGGCGTGAAGCCGCGGCTCACGCAGCCTGGCCAGTAGGCGACCTTCATGACTCGCTGCCCTCGGGTCCGGGGGCGGAGGCCATGGCATCGTCGCGCTGCGCCGTGGCCTCCTGCTCGTCCTCGTCGAAGCCCGTGATGTAGAGGTTGAGCTCGATGCGCTCGTCGCGGCCCTCGACGGTGTCGTAGATGCGCTGCACCTGCTTGAGGTCGTCCTTGGGGATCTTGTGCGGCTTCAGCGCGCCCATCGGCGTCACCTTGCGCCGCACCAGCGCCTTGGTGATCGCCGGCAGCGAGTTGACGAGCTCGAGCGCCGCCGGCGGGGCGAACTTGCCGAAGAACGAGTTGCCGCCGTAGGAGCGCGGCAGCAGCTCGGCCTCCCACAGCAACCCGTTGTCCTTCACGAGCGTGGTGAAGGCCGCCTCGTGGCGCTCGCCGTTGTTGCGGTCCTTGATGTGGTGGTCGCCGGTGGCGCGGCGGCGCAGGCGCATGATCTGGCTCATCGGCGCCACGCCCTTCGGGCAGGCCTCGATGCACTTGAAGCAGTGGGTGCAGTCGAAGATGCCGTGCGGGTCCTCGGCCAGGTCGCGCAGGCGCTCGCCCTGCTGGGCGTCGCGCGGATCGCCCACAAAGCGGTAGGCCTTGGCGAGCGCGGCCGGCCCGATGAACAGCGGGTCGACCTCCATCGACAGGCAGTCGCTCACGCAGGCGCCGCACTGGATGCACGCCATCGACTGCGTGACGTCGATCATCGACTCGCGCGGGACGACGTACTCGCGCTCGGGGATCGGCTCCTTGTTGATGAGCCACGGCGTGACGCGCTGGATCTTCTTCCAGTGCACCGCGTCCATGTCGACGATCAGATCCTTGATCACGGGCATGTTGCCCATCGGCTCGACCTCGATGACGCCGTCGCGCGAGGACGACAGCGCCTTGTCGAGATGCGTGTGGCAGGCCAGCCCCGGCTGGCCGTTGATGCGCACGCCGCACGAGCCGCAGATCGCCGCGCGGCAGGAGCAGCGGATGCCGATCGAGCCGTCGAAGCGCGCCCTGGCCTGCAGGATGCCCTCGAGCACCGAGCGGTGGGGCTCGAGCTGGATGGTGTGCTCGTCCCAGTAGGGCGCGTCGCCGGCCTCGGGGTCGTAGCGGCGCAGGCGCAACGTGAAGTCCTGCGGTGGCTTGTTGGTCTCGGCCATCAGTACTTGCGCTCCTCGGGCTGCCACTGCGTGATCGTCACGGGCGAGTAGGTGACCTCCGGGACATCGTCGCCGTTGCGGCCGATGTCGATGTGCTTCAGCCAGACGTCGTCGTTGCGGTCCGGGTAGTCGGTGCGGTACTGCGCGCCGCGCGACTCCTTGCGCTCGATCGCGGCCACGACGGTGGCCTCGGCCGTGTCGAGCATGAAGCCGAGCTCGATCGCGCCCAGCACGTCCTGGTTGAAGACCGTGCCGCGGTCGTCGATGTAAGCGGTCTTCGCCTCCTCCTTGAGACGGCGCACGACCTCGTGCGCGTGCCGTAGCCCGGCCTCGTCGCGGAAGACCGCGACGTTGCGGTTCATCTCGGTGCCGAGCTCCTCCTTGATCTCCGAGACCCGCCGGCCGGTGCGCTCGCGCCCGATGATCTGCTCGATCATGGCCGCGTCGCGCTTGAGGTCCTCGTCGCCCACCGACGGCATCGGCATGCCGGAGGCGCGCGCGGCCGCGTGCTCGCCGGAGCGGCGCCCGAAGATCAGCGTGTCGAGCAGCGAGTTGGCCCCTAGCCGGTTGCCGCCGTGGACCGAGACGCAGGCGACCTCGCCGGCCGCATACAGCCCGGGGATCGTGGTCGCGCCGTTGATGTCGGTCTTGACCCCGCCCATGATGTAGTGCTGGCCGGGGCGGATCTGGATCGGCTCGCGCGTGATGTCGACGCCCGCGAAGTCCTTGCCGATGTTGACGATCTCGCGCAGCGCCTCGAGCGTGCGCTTGCGCGGCACGACGGTGATGTCGAGGTAGATGCCGGCGCCGTCGGGCCCGATGCCGCGGCCCTCGTTGATCTCGGTCTGCTCGGCGCGCGAGACGACGTCGCGCGAGGCCAGCTCCATCTTGTTGGGCGCGTACTTCTCCATGAAGCGCTCGCCGTCGGCGTTCAGCAGGTAGGCGCCCTCGCCGCGCGCGCCCTCGGTGATGAGAAAGCCGTTCTCGACAAGCGTCGTTGGGTGGTACTGGACCATCTCCATGTCCATGAGCGGAGCGCCGACGCGGAAGGCCTGCGCGATGCCGTCACCGGTGCAGATGAGCGCGTTGGTCGTCGGCTTGTAGCACTGTCCCGAGCCGCCCGAGGCGAGGATGACGTTCTTGGCGGCGAAGGTCTCCATGCGCCCCGAGCGCACGTCGCGGGCGACGGCGCCGACGCAGTCGCCGCCGTCGTCGAGGATCAGCGTGGTGACGAACCACTCCTCGAAGCGATCGATCTTCTCGGAGTACTTGAGGACCTGCTCGTAGAGGACATGGAGCATCGCCTGGCCGGTGATGTCGGCCACGTAGGCGGTGCGGTTCATCGACGCGCCGCCGAACGCGCGCAGGTCCAGCTCGCCGCTCTCGTTGCGGTGGAAGGTCACCCCGATGTGCTCGAGGTGCATGACCTCGCCGGGCGCCTCGCTGCACATGATCTCGATGGCGTCCTGGTCGCCGAGGAAGTCCGAGCCCTTGACCGTGTCGAACGCGTGCGAGCGCCAGTCGTCGGCGGGATCGATGGCGGCGTTGATGCCGCCCGCGGCGGCCACCGAGTGCGAGCGCACCGGGTGGACCTTGCTCAGGAGCGCGACCGAGGCGCCGGCGTCCGCGGCGGCCAGCGCCGCCCGCTGGCCCGCGAGGCCCGCGCCGATGATGAGGACGTCGTGTGCAGGCATGGCCTCAAGGACAATATCGCTCGGCTCCCGGGCGCCGACTCGCCCCTAAGCGCTCAGGCGACGCGGCCGGGAGCGGCCGCGCTGAGCGCGCGGCGGACCTGCTCGACGGTGACGACGCCGCGCAGGCGATCGTCGCGGTCGATGACCATCAGAGCCCCGAGCGAGCGCAGCCCCTCCGAGCCCAGGAGCTGCTCGATCGGGGTGTCGTCGCGCACGCGGAAGGGCTCGTCGGCCTTGGGATCGACGACGTCGGCGACGGCCAGGGCCGGGCGGCCGTCCTGCACGGCGCCGTCGACGCTCTGCTGGTGCAAGAGCCCGAGGAAGCGCCCCGACGTCGGGTCGGCGACCGGGAACCACGGCCAGCGGTAGCGCAGGAAGAACTCGTCCTGGGCTTGCAGCACGGTGGTGTCGCCCGGCACCCAGACCGGCTGGGTGTCCATAACGTCGGCCACCGTGACGCCCTGCAGGCGCTCGGAGAAACGGCTCGAGGCGACCGCGCCCGTCGCCGTCTGGCCCAGGAACCACCCGAGGACGATGAACCACAGCCCCGTGTACGGATCGCCGCGCACGAGCAGGTAGATGCCGCCGCCGATGAGCACGTAGGAGAACAGCTGGCCCAAGCGCGCGGAGAAGCGCGTGCCGAGGTTGCGGTCGCCGGTGACCCGCCACGCGATGGCGCGCGCGATCCGCCCGCCGTCGAGCGGGAAGGCGGGCACCATGTTGAAGACGAAGAGGAAGGCGTTGACGAGCGCCAGCCACCCCAGCAGCGCCAGCCCGGGCGACGGGTTGCCGTTCAGGGCGACCGCGTCGAGGAAGTCGTTGGAGCCGGTGACGGCGATGCCGGCCAGGATGCAGACCAGGATGATCAGCAGCGTCACGGCCGGGCCGGCCGCGGAGACCCGGAATTCCTCGCCGGGCGAGCGGCTGTCGCGGTTGAGCTTGGCGATCCCGCCGAAGAACCACAGGTCGATGCCCGCGATCTCGATCCCGTTGCGGCGGGCGATCAGCGCGTGGCCGAGCTCGTGCAGCGTCAGCGAGACGAAGAACAGCGCGGCGCTGGCGACCGCCACGCTGTAGGCGGTGGTGTCGGGGTACCGGTCGGTGTACGACGACGACAGCCCGATGATCATGATGAACAGCACTACGAACCAGCTCGGGCTCGCGCCGATGCGGATCCCGAAGATCCTGGCGAGCTGGATCGAGCCTGTCCCCATGCAGACATGGTGGCACGCTCAAGGGCCCCGAACCCCGGTCGATGAACCGGGCGATGCGTCTCCGCCTGTCCGACCTCCCCCTCGCCCGCAAGCTCGCTCTCGGCTTCGGCGCGATCCTGGTGCTGACCGCGGCCATCGTCGCCTACGGCCAGATCAGCTACACCCATCTCGAGCACGAGTACGCCACCGTCGCCCAGAAGGACGTCGACAAGCTCGTGCTCGGCGGCGCGGCCAAGGCCGCGCTGACCGACCTGCACTTCGCGCAGACGGCCAACGTCGTCGCTCACGGGCAGGCCAAGGACGACTACGAGGCCGACCTGGCCGTCTTCAAGCGCGACCTCGCCGGGCTTCACCGGATGGTCAACGACGACGACGACCTTCCGAACCTGCGCAAGGTCGACGCGGCGATGCGGGCCTTCGAGGACACGAACGCCGATCTCGAGGGCGCCCTGGCCGTCAGCG
The DNA here is from genome assembly GCA_036555665.1 of Solirubrobacteraceae bacterium. Classification (GTDB taxonomy): domain Bacteria; phylum Actinomycetota; class Thermoleophilia; order Solirubrobacterales; family Solirubrobacteraceae; genus JAOPZW01. The sequence goes on from DATBKW010000005.1 coordinate 15,929, forward strand.
ACAGCTCCGCGGCCGCGCGCATCGTCACCGGACCCGGCGACAAGGCGGCCGACGCCGTCACGGACGCCATCGACGACTACATCACGGATGCCAAGGTCGACCGCGCGAAGGCCGCCGCCTCGTACGCGGCGACCGAGCGCGACGCCAAGCGCCTGAGCCTCATGCTCGGCGTGATCGCACTGCTGATCGGCGCGGTCCTCTCGGTCGTGCTCGCCCGCCAGCTCACGCGCCGTCTGCGCGGCGTGAGCATCGCCGCCGAGGCGCTGGCCGAGGGCGACGTCGACCAGGACGTGGCCGTGACGGGCCGCGACGAGGTCGGCCGTACCGCCGGTGCGCTGCAGGCGCTGGTCGAGCACCTGCGCGAGCTGGCCGGCGTCGCCGACCGCGTCGCCGGCGGCGAGCTGACCGTCGAGGTACAGCCGCTCTCTGCGCGCGATCGCCTCGGCGCGGCCTTCGCCGGCCTCGTCGCCGAGTTGCGCAGCGCCGTCACCCAGATGTCGCGGTCTGCCGCGGCGGTGGCCGACGCCTCCGAGCGGGTCGCAGGCACGTCGGCCGAGACCGGCCGCGCGATCGAGGAGATCGCCCGGGCGGTCGGCGACGTCGCCACCGGCGCCGAGCGCCAGGTGCGCTCCATCGAGTCGGCGCGCGCGACGACCGAGCAGGTCGCCAGCTCCACCACCAGCTCCGCCGAGGACGCCCAGCAGACCGCGGCGGCCGCCGCGCAGGCCCGCGAGGCCGCGCAGGACGGCGCCGCCAAGGTCGAGCGCGCGACCGAGGTCATCACCGGCGTGCGCGACGCCTCGGTCGAGGCCAGCGCCGCGATCCGCGACCTCGGGACCAAGAGCCAGCGCATCGGCGGAATCGTCGACACGATCACCGCGATCGCCGAGCAGACCAACCTCCTCGCGCTCAATGCGGCCATCGAGGCCGCCCGCGCCGGCGAGCAGGGCCGCGGCTTCGCGGTCGTCGCCGAGGAGGTCCGCAAGCTGGCCGAGGAGTCGCAGCGCGCGGCTTCCTCGATCGCCGGGCTCGTC
>DATBKW010000006.1:0-34548 GCA_036555665.1 Solirubrobacteraceae bacterium
CTACACGTTCGGCTACATGGTCCTCTACTCGACCAACCGGACCCTGTACTCGTTCAAGCCCGACGACTCGGTGCACCCGGTGCCTGACCTGGCGACCGGGCCGCCGGAGATCTCGTCGGACAACAAGACGATCACCGTCCACATCAAGCCGAACATCAAGTACGCGCCGCCGGTCAACCGCGTGGTCAAGACGGCGGACATCAAGTACGCGTTCGAACGGGCGTTCTCCAAGGAGGTCCCGAGCGGTTACGCGGGCGCCTACTTCAGCTCGATCGAGGGCACGCCGGAGAAGCCCAACAGCGGCACCATCAAGACGATCTCGGGCATCGAGACCCCGGACGACACCACGATCATCTTCCACCTGAAGACGGCCGAGGCGCCGCTGGTCTCGCAGGCCCTGGTCATGCCGATCACGGTTCCGGTGCCGAAGGAGTACGCCAGCAAGTACGACAAGAGCACCCCGTCGAAGTTCGACCAGTACCAGTCCTTCACCGGTCCGTACATGGTCAAGAACGATCCGACGACCGGCAAGGTGACCGGCCGCGTGCCGGGCAAGTCGATCACGATCGTCCGTAACCCGAACTGGGATGCCAAGACCGACTACCGTCCCGCCTACCTCGACCAGATCAACATCGAGGAGGGCAACGACGACCTGGCGACGGCCGCGCGCCGTGCGCTGAACGGGTCCCACACGGTGTGCTGCGACGCCGGCTCGCCGCCGGCGCAGGTCCTCAAGCAGGCGCTGCAGCGTCAGAAGGACCAGGTCGTGTTCGTGCCGTCGGGCGGCACGCGCTACATCGCGATGAACACGACCATCGCACCGTTCAACAACATCAACGTCCGCAAGGCGGTCATCGCCGCCTCCAACCGCAACGCCCTGCGTCTGACGCGCGGCGGCGCGATCCTGGGCGACATCGCCACCGGCTGGATTCCGCCGGGCATTCCCGGCTTCGAGGAGGCCGGCGGCCTGAAGCAGAACAGCGACCTGGACTACCTCTCTCACCCCGAGGGTGATCCGGCGGTGGCCAAGAAGTACATGCTGGAGGCCAAGAAGCAGGACCCGAGCCTGCCGATCGACGCCAACGGCAAGTGGACCGGCAGCCAGAAGATCCTGACCATCGCGACCAATGCTGACCCGGGCAAGAAGACCGCCGAGGTCTTCCAGGGTCAGATGGAGCAGATGGGCTTCAAGCTGAACTTCCGCATCGTGCCTCAGGACACGCTGTACACGAAGTTCCTCAGCGTGCCCTCGCAGAAGGTCGTGCTGGGCCCGAACGTGGGTTGGTTCAAGGACTTCGCCGACCCGCAGTCGATGCTGGACGCGACGTTCAACGGCAAGAACATCCTCCAGCAGGGCAACGTCAACTGGCCGCAGCTGAACGTTCCCGCGATCAACAACGCCATGAAGGCCGCGGCGACGGTGCCCGTGGGCACCGCGCGCAACAAGGCCTGGGCGAACATCAACCACATGATCGCCGCGCAGGCCCCGGCCATCCCGTGGATCTGGGACAAGACGGCCTCGGTCGGGTCGAAGGACGTGGCCCAGGTCGTCAACGGCTACGACACGGCCCACGACCTCAGCTTCACGTCGCTGAAGTAGGAGGTTTCGCGTAGGTCGCAGAACCATCAATTGAGGCATCAGCGCTCCGCCGGGCATCGCGCCCGGCGGAGCGCCGCCTCAGGTCCGATCCCCCGCTCCGCCCAAGGCCATGATCCCCTTCATCATCCGCCGGCTTCTCTGGATGGTCGTGCTGCTCCTCGTGATCAGCTTCCTGACCTTCGTGATCTTCTACACCCTGCCGGCGGCGGATCCGGCCGCCTTGAGAGCGGGCCGCCAGCCCACCCCGGAGCTGCTGGCCACGATCCGCCAGACCCTCGGGCTCGACAAGCCCTGGTACATCCAGTACCTGAAGTACCTCGACCGCCTGGTCTTCCACTTCGATTTCGGCTACAGCTTCCAGAACAACGTCTCGGTCAAGTCGCAGATCTTCGATCGCCTGCCCGCCACCGCCGCGCTCGCGGTCGGTGCCGCCATCGTCTGGCTGTTGATCGGCATCCCCATCGGGATCATCTCGGCGATCAGGCGCGGCACCTGGATGGACCGCGCGGCCATGGGCGGCGCGCTCGTGGCGATCTCGGCGCCCGTCTACTGGCTGGGCCTCGTCTCCCTGTACCTGTTTTCCAAGGACCTCGGCAAGTTCCCGCTCTTCGAGGGCCAGGGCGCGTATCCGCAGACCGGCAACATCTTCACCAACCCCGGCGAGGTCATCCCCGCGCTGATCATGCCGTGGTTCGTCCTCGCGGCCTCGTTCGCAGCGATCTATGCGCGCTTCCTGCGCGGCAACCTGCTCGAGACGATGTCCGAGGACTACATCCGCACCGCGCGCGCAAAGGGACTGCGCGAGCGCAAGGTCGTCTTCAAGCACGGCGTGCGCTCGGCGATCACGCCGATCGTCACCATCCTCGGCCTCGACCTCGGGATCCTGCTCGGCGGCGCGATCCTGACCGAGACCGTCTTCAACATCCCCGGCGTCGGGCGGTTGGCCTACGACGCCATTCAGAAGAGCGACCTGCCGACGGTGCAGGGCACCGTGCTCATGGGCGCGTTCTTCATCATCCTGCTCAACCTGATCGTGGACGTCGTCTACGCCTTCCTCGATCCCCGCGTGAGGTTTTAGCTTGGCCCTGCTCGAAGTCACCGATCTCAAGGTTCACTTCAGGACGGACGACGGCCTCGTCAAGGCCGTCGACGGGGTCTCCTACACGGTCGAGGCCGGCCAGGCGCTGGGCATCGTGGGAGAGTCCGGATCGGGCAAGAGCGTCTCCTCGCTGACCGTGATGGGGCTGACGCGCTTCGCCGGCAACGCGGAGATCTCGGGATCGATCCGCTTCGACGGCAGGGACCTGCTGGCCGCATCCGACGAGGACATGCGCCGGCTGCGCGGCAACGACATGGCGATGATCTTCCAGGACCCGCTGTCGTCGCTGCACCCGTTCTACAAGATCGGCGACCAGCTCGTGGAGGCCATCCAGGCCCATCGCGACGTCTCCAAGGCGCAGGCGCTCGACCGCACCGTGGAGATGCTCGGACTGGTGGGCATCCCCGAGCCGCGCCGGCGCGTGGACTCCTATCCGCACGAGTTCTCGGGCGGCATGCGCCAGCGCGTGATGATCGCGATGGCGCTCATCAACGACCCCAAGCTGCTGATCGCCGACGAGCCGACCACCGCACTCGACGTGACCGTGCAGGCGCAGATCCTCGACCTGATCCAGCGCCTGCAGCGCGAGCTCGACACGGCGATCGTGATGATCACCCACGACCTCGGCGTCGTGGCCGAGGTGACCGACGAGATCGGGGTGATGTACGCGGGCCGGATCGTCGAGTACGCCGACAAGGAGTCGATCTTCGCCATGCCCGAGCACCCCTACACCTGGGGGCTGCTCAAGTCGATCCCGCGCCTGGACTCGCCGCGCGGCGAGGAGCTCGTGCCGATCGCGGGCCGCCCGCCGTCGCTGATCCTCAAGCCGCCGGGGTGCGCGTTCCATCCGCGCTGCCCGTACGTGCGCGAGGCCCACAAGCGCATCGATCCCCAGCTCGCGCCGGCCGCCGAGGCCGGCAACGGCGGCGGCGGCCGGCACGAGGTCGCGTGCCTGCTGCCCGGGCAGACGCGGCGCGGCCTTTGGGCCGCCTTGCAGGAGGGAGCCACGCCGGAGGTCGCGCTGCAGCGCGTCGACGTGCCGGACAAGGTCGTCGATCGGGAGGCCGTGGGCGAGGTGCTGGCCGAGCCCGGCACCGAGGTCGCCGAGGGCGTCGTCGCCACACCGGAGAACGCCGCCGAAGTTGTGCCCGACGTGGTGGCCGAGGAGGAGACGTCGTGAGCACCAACGGCGCCAACAAGCTCATCGAGGTCCGCGACCTCGTCAAGCACTTCCCCCTGAAGAAGGGGATCATCCTGCAGAAGCAGGTGGGCGCGGTCCGTGCGGTCGACGGCGTGTCGTTCGACGTCTTCGAGGGCGAGACGCTCGGTCTCGTCGGCGAATCGGGCTGCGGCAAGTCGACGACGGCACGGCTGGTGACGCGGCTGCTCGAGCCGACCGACGGCGAGATCATCTACAAGGGCAGCGACATCGCCCACTCCTCGCGCGCGGAGCTCAAGCCGATGCGGCGCGACATGCAGATGATCTTCCAGGACCCGTACTCGTCGCTGAACCCGCGCAAGACGGTCGGCACGATCATCAGCGAGCCGTTCATCATCCACCGCCTGGAGAAGGACGAGGCCAAGCGCAAGAAGCGCGTCCAGGAGCTCATGGACCTCGTGGGGCTCAACCCCGAGCACTACAACCGCTTCCCGCACGAGTTCTCCGGCGGCCAGCGCCAGCGCATCGGCGTCGCGCGCGCGATTGCGCTGAAGCCCAAGCTGGTCGTCGCCGACGAGCCGGTCTCGGCGCTCGACGTCTCGATCCAGGCGCAGATCATCAACCTGCTGTCCGAGCTGCAGCGCGACCTGGGCCTGACGATCATCTTCATCGCGCACGACCTGTCCGTCGTGCGTCACGTCTGCGACCGCATCGCGGTCATGTACCTCGGCAAGATCGTCGAGCTCGCCGACGCCGACCAGCTCTTCGAGCATCCGCGCCACCCCTATACCGGCGCGCTGCTGTCGGCCGTGCCCGTGCCGGATCCGCGGCTGGCGCGCGAGAAGCAGCGCCAGGTGCTCGGCGGTGACGTGCCGTCGCCGACCAACCCGCCCGCGGCCTGCCGCTTCCACACGCGCTGCCCGAAGGCGCAGGACGGGACCTGCAACGTCGTCGAGCCCCAGCTCGAGGTCAAGCAGGGCGGCAACCTGGCGGCCTGCCACTTCCCGCTGACCGACGAGGAGATCTCCAAGCGGGTGCCGACGGCGGCCGCGTGAGTTTCGACGGGGCGCGCGAGTTCCCGGCCGGCACGCGCACAGCCGCTGACGCCGCCGCGGCGATCGGCTGCGAGGTGGGCGCGATCTGCAAGTCCCTGGTCTTTCGCGTGGGCGACGAGCCGCTGCTCGTGATCGCCTCGGGCGCCAACCGCGTCGACGAGGAGCGCTTCGGTGCGCAGAAGGCCGACGCCGCCTTCGTGCGCGAGCAGACGGGCTTCGCGATCGGCGGCGTGCCGCCGTACGGCCACGCGCGCCCGCTGCGCACGATCCTCGACGAGGACCTGCTCGGTTACGAGACGGTGTGGGCCGCGGCGGGCACGCCGTCGTCGGTCTTCCCGATCGTTCCCGCCGACCTGGTGCGGCTCGCGGGCGCGACCGTGCAGCGCGTCAGTCCAGGTAGCTGACGACCTCGCTGGCGGGCACGCGCTCCGGTGGGCGCTGCTCCTGTCGGGCGGGCCCGAGGTGCAGCAGCGCGATCGCGCGCTCGTTCTCGCCGATGCCCAGCGCCGCGCGCCCGTCGGCTTCGCGCAGGACCGCGGGCGTGCGCCAGTAGCCGACCAGGCCGCGGCCGTGCGCGGCGAGCAGCACGATGTAGGCCGCGCAGGCCGCCGCGCAGAGGTCCTCCTCGTCGGCGACCGGGTCGCCGGTCTGCACGGCCGAGACGGCGACCAGCGTCGGCGCCCGATCGAGCTTGCCGGCCGCGTCCGGACCCGCGGCCTGCTTGAGGCGCTCGAGCGCGGTGGGGCCGAGCACGCGGAAGCGCCACGGGTTGGTCAGGTGATGGTTGGGCGCCCAGCGGGCGAGGTCGAGCAGCTCGTCGAGGGTGGCGCGATCGACCGGCTGCGGGCCGTAGGCCTTGTGCGTGCGCCGGGTGCGGATCGCCTCCTCAAGCTCCATCGTCGTCGTCGTCCTCCGCGTAGAGGGACTCGACCGCCAGCTGCTGGTTGCGGCGGTCGAAGAGCCGGATGTCCAGCGTGTCGCCGCGGTAGTCGTCGGGGGCCAGCAGTGTGAAGCGCCCCTCGACGAGCACGCACTGGTCGACGGCGACGTCGGCCAGCTCGGCCGTGACCACGGCGCCGCCGTCGACGAGCGGGCGGCCCCAGACGAGCGTCATCGCCGCCGCCTTGCCCTGCTCGCCGCGCCAGGTCCCGACGACCTCGTCGCAGAGATCGATCTGCCAGTCCGGGTTGGCCTCGGCGGTCTCGGCGGTGTAGTCGGCCACCGCGTGGAAGTCGGCCGGCTCCTCGCCGTCGCCGCCGGGCGTGAAGCTGACGTAGCCGAAGAGCTCGTAGCCCTCCGAGGTAAGCGCCGTGCCGGGCACGAAGGTGCGCCCGTGCCAGGTGCGGTCCGGGTACCAGCTCACGTCGCCGGGCTCGCCGAGGTTCTCGCCCTCGCTGTCGATGCGCAGGCAGGCGGCGAGGAACTCCTCGGTCAGCGTCTGCGCCCAGCGGCCGTAGGGCAACAGGTCCTGCGGCGGCTCGGCCGCGAAGCGTGGGACGAAGCGATCTTCGGGAGGCATGAGGTCGCGCAGCCTACGAAAGCTCCACCAGAAGCGTCACCGGACCGTCGTTGACCAGCTCGACCTCCATCATCGCGCCGAAGACGCCGCGTGCGGCGTGCAGGCGGTCGGCGAAGCGCTCGTAGAGCGGCTCGGCGCGCTCGGGCCGCGCGGCGTCGACGTACGAGGGCCGGTTGCCCCTGCGCGCGTCGCCGTAGAGGGTGAACTGGCTGACCACGAGAACCTCGCGGGCGCCGAGCGGCTCGTTCATGCGCCCTTCGGCGTCGGGGAAGATCCGCAGCGCGCGGACCTTGTCGGCCAGGCGGTCGCAGACGGCCTCGTCGTCGTCGTGGGTCACGCCGAGCAGGACGACCAGCCCGGCGCCGATCGCGCCCACCGTCTCGCCGTCGACGCGCACGGCGGCGCGGCTGACGCGCTGCACGAGCGCGCGCATCGGCGATCAGACCTCGCGCAGCTGCGCGGCCGCCTGTTCGGGCGCGACGATGTTCAGGTGCACGCCGGTTCCGAGCTCGAGGCCGGCCATGTGCGTCAGGCGCGGGACGATGTCGATGCGCCAGCAGAAGTACTCGGCGCCCAGCGGCGCGGTGCGCACCCACAGGTTCAGCGGCGGGACGTTGCCGAGGCGGCGGCCGAGGCGAAGGAGCGCCTCGTGCAGCAGCGCGGCACCGGTCGGCCCCTCGTCCTCGAAGCGGGGGCGCGGCGTGCGCGGGGCGAGCATGAGCTGGAACGGCAGCCGTCCGCCATATGGCGCCATGAGGACCGCCTCGTCGTCGATCTCGATGATGCGCTCGCCCAGCTTGACCTCCTCCTGGACGAGGTCCTGCAACAGGTTGGCGCCCATCGTGCGCTGGGCGTAGGCGCCGAAGCGCTCGCGCTCGCGCGCGACGCTCGCGGGCACGAAGTCCAAGGCGTAGATCTGCGCGTGGGTGTGCGGCAGCGACGCGCCCGCCTCGCGGCGCTCGTTGACGATGACATGCACGTAGGCCGCGCCGTCCGCGGCGTGGGTCTGCATGCGCTGGCGCCAGACGTCGACTGCGGCGCGCACCTGGTCGACCTGCAGGTGCGCCAGCGACGTCACTGGCTGCGGGGCGTTGATGACGACCTCGTGGGCGCCCCGGGCCGGCGAGGCGGTGAACAGGTCGGGGTTGGCGAACGGTGGCGGCTCGGCGCTCTCCGGATCCAGCGCGGGATAGAGGTTGGGGACCACGCGGACGGCCCAGCCCGGCTTGTCGGGAACGCTGCCGTTGGCGCGGACCGCATAGGTCTCGGGGGGAGTCTGGTCCTCGTGGCCTTCGAGGAACGGGTCCTTGTTCTCGTCGATCGGATCGGCGGGCGTGGCCGACAGGCCGCCGCCCGGCCGCGACGCGCGGTCGGATGCGACGATCGTCTTGTTGCCGGTCAGCGGGTCGACGCGAACCTCGGGCATCAGCCCGCAGGGTAGACGTGCTCAGCGGGGCGGGTACTGCTCGCGCGCGTAGCCCAGCAGCCCGCGCGCCTCGAGCCGGTCGGCCGGCGCCCGGAAGGTCACCTGCACGACGCCCGGGTGGCGTCCGATCTCGATGGCGCCGGCGATCGTCGCGCGGTTGCGCACCTCGGGCACCGTCATGGCCAGGAGCTCGGCGGCGCGCGCCAGGCCGTTGTCGGTGGCCGTGTTGAGGTCCGGGCCGCTGCCGACGACCGAGACCGGCACGTCGTCCTCGAGCTCGTCCACGCCGTGGGCGCGCGCCAGCTCGGCCGCCCGCGTGCGCTCGCTGAGGCTCAGCGGCCGCGCGAGATAGGGGAGGTCCTGCGTGAGCGGGAAGAGCACCGGCCCGTCGATCCCCAGGCCCTTGACCACCTCGACCTCGAGGGTCACGGTGCCCGAGACGTCGCAGGTGTGGCCCGCGATCTCGCCGTCGCCCTGCAGCGCGTGCATGTCGCCCATGTAGACGCCGCCGCCGGGCACCTTGACGGGACAGATGAGGATCGCGCCGGCGCGCACCGCGTCGATGTCCATGTGGCCGTCGGTCTTGTGGCGCGCGACCTCCTCGGCGGTCATCGCGTAGCGGTGCGGGGCTCCGATCAGGAAGGCGCCGAAGTCGCCGGCGTTGTGCGAGTCGGGCATCGTCGCCGATGGCGAGGTGCCGAGCTGGCCCATGAACGGGCGAACGCGCGTGGCCAGCGCGACGAGGTCGTGGGGCGCGAAGCCGAGGATCGGGTGCTGCGCGGAGCCGTCGGGCAGCGCGGCGAAGCGCGCCGCGTCGCGCGCGAAGCGCTCGGCCTCGTCCTGGCCGACCGTCACGCCGAGCCCGCGAGGCTCGTCGAAGGCGATCGTGTAGCCGTGGGTGAAGGTGAACGGCGTGGCGTCGGCGCCGCAGTTGGCGCAGCGCACGCTCTCGGGCCCGATGCCCTCCACGCGCGTCTGCGGCCACTCCGTGCCGCAGCCGGGGCAGACCGGCGCGCAGTACGGGTCGCCGTTGAAGCGACCCTCCATCGGCAGGTCGTTGCCCGAGCTGGTGGCCATCGAGGTGACCTCGATGTCGCGGATGCGGATGGCGATCGCGTCGCCGACCTCGGCGCCGGCGACGGCGACCGGCGTGCAGACCTCGTGGCCGCCGCGGATCGACGGCGTGATCATCGGCCCCCAGCACCCGGGCGTGGTGTTGACCACGATGTGGCCACCGTCGGCGACGGGGCCGGCCATGGCCACCTCGGGCCCGAGCAGGCCGTCGGTGAAGGTCTCGACGAAGACGGTGCGGTGTGGCTCGACCTGCGTGGTGGGGACGGTCTCGACGGCCATGGGGTGACTCCTTCGGTCGGCTCAGCCTCCGGACACCGGGGTCACGAGCGCGAGTTCCTCGCCCGCGTGCAGCGGACGATCGCGCCCGGCGTGGGTGCCGGCGACGACGGGGAGGGCGGCGTGTAGCGGCTCGGCCAGGGCGGGCTGGTCGGCGGCGAGGCGGGCGAGCGCGTCGGCCACGGTGGCGCCGTCGTCGAGCTCGAGCCCGACGACGGGCGCGGCGGCCAGCCGCGCGAGTCCGGAGCCGAGGCGCACCCGCACCTGCATCTCCCCGCGAGCCTACCGCCGAACGTCCGCGATGTAACAACAGGGTTGTTACGTCATGGACGTTCGCGGTCAGCGCAGCGGCTTGGCCATCATCACGTGCTCGATCCCGGCGTCGAGGAAGACGTCGCCGTAGGGCGCGTAGCCAGCGCGCTCGTAGAGGCCCTGCACGGTGAGCTGCGCGGCGAGCGCGATGCGCTGCGCGCCGAGCGCGCGCGCCCGCGCGTGGGCCGCGTCGAGCAGCGCGCGCGACAGCCCGCGGCCGCGCGCGGCGGGCGCGACGGCCATGCGCCCCAGGGTGACCGTCGAGCCCTCGACGAGCAGCCGGCACGTGCCGACCACCGCTCCGTCCTCGATGGCGACGAGGTGCGCGGCCTCGTCGTCGCGTCCGTCGAGCTCGTCGGCCAGGCTCACGCCCTGCTCGCCGCAGAAGACGGCCTCGCGCAGCGCCAGCGCCGCGGCGACCTCCTCCGCGTCGCGCGCCTCGCGGACCTCGGTCACGACAGCGCGTAGCGCTTGATGTCGGCGTCGAGGTCCTTGGCGCTGTCGTAGGGGCCGGTGTGGATGTAGGTCTGCTCGCCGTCGGCGTTGTAGTAGACCGTCGCCGGCGTCCCGAGCAGCTTGTACCCGTTGTAGACCTTGCCGTCGGGGTCCTCGTAGGACGGGTAGGTCAGCGGAATCTGTCGCAGCAGCTGCTTGGCGCTGTCCTGGTTGTCCTTGATATCGACGCCGAGGAAGCCCACGCGCTTGCCCCACCGCAGCGATGCCTGCTGGACGACGGGCAGCTCGACGCGGCACGGGCCGCACCATGCGGCCCACACGTTGACGACGACCGGATGGCCGCGCAGGGCGCCAACGCGGGCCAGCAGGGCCTTGCGCGCGCCGGGGATGAGCTCGTTGGCCTGGCGGTGCACGGCCGCGAGCGCGGGCGGCGCGCCGTCCAGCTTGGCGTGCAGCTCGGCCGGGGTGATCTTGCTCACCGTCGGCTGGCTCGTGCCGTTGGACTTGTCCGCTTGCTTGAGACCCACGACGAGCACGGCCACGAGGGCCCCCAAGGCGATGATCGTCACGAGCAACCAGCGGCGCACGCCCCGAAGGGTAGGAGAAGCAGGGCCGCGGACGGCGCACCAGCGGGCGAGTGCGGTATCCTGAAGGGCACTTCACGGGGAGGGTCGACGACTCCAGGGAGGTCCCTCTCCAGACCCCGGACGATCCGGGGGGCTCCGAGTCGCAGGCATGCAGTGACGCCGCGACTCTCTCGTTCCAGACCGATAGCCAGGCCATTGGCTGATTCCATGTCGGCGGCCGCCCCGGCCGCATCGATTCCCGATCAGGCCGCCATCGAGCGGGCTGAGGCGTTCACCCGTGAGCGCTTCGTGCACGACGGCGAGGACCCCGCCGTCGCGCTTGCCCCTGGCTCGGCCCGCCGTCGCGCGCTCGACGACGCGCTGCACGAGATCAAGGGCGGGGCGAAGGTGCCGTCGACCCATTGGCGCCGCCGCTACGCGCTGCTGCTCGGGCTCGAGCGGCTGCTCAGCGAGGAGGAGCCGCGCCTGGCCGACGGCGCGCTGTTGAGCCCCCACCAGGTCGACGCCCTCTCGGGCACGCTGACCGCGCTGCTGGCTGCCGCCCAGAACGGCCACGGCGCCGCGCCGCCGATCGCCGAGCCGGTGCTGGCCGTCGAGGAAGAGGAGGAGCCCGAGCCCGAGCCGGCCGCGGAGGCCGAGCCGGAGCCCGACGAGCCGGACGAGAACGACGACGACGAGGAGGATGAGCCCGAGCCCGAGCTCGAGGCCGACGACGAGGACGAGGACGACGACGCCGAGGAGGAGGACGAAGCCGAGGAGGAGGACGAGCCCGAGGACTCCTGGGAGGACGACGCCGAATCCGACGTCGACGAGGACGTCGAGGAGGGCGTGGTCGACGACCCCAACGCCTACAAGCGCTTCTGGTTCGAGCACGCGACCGGCTCGGGCAAGACCGTCGCCGCGATGGGCTTCGTCGAGGCCTCGCGCACCGGCGGCATCCTGATCCTCACCCACCGGCGCAACCTCGTCGACCAGTTCCTCGGCGAGCTGCGCGACCGCGGCTACGGCAAGCGCGAGTCGGGCGCGCTGCTCGACGGCGCCGGCACCGACCGCGCCGAGGGCCCGGTCACGGTCGAGACCTACCAGTGGTTCGTGCGCAACGCCGGGCGCATCTCCGACGCCTACACGATCGTCATCTGCGACGAGGCGCACACCGCGCTGGGGGAGAAGACCTCGGCCGCCATCCGGGCGTGGACGGGCCCGATCTTCATCGGCATGACCGCCACGGGCGCGCTCATCGCCCGCCACGTCACCGACCTCTTCCCGACGCAGACCTCGCGCTTCGACCTCGCCCAGGCGGCGCGCCGCGGCGTCATCGCGCCGCTGCGCTGCATCCGCATCCCGCCCGGCCCGGGCGTGCGCACGATCGCCAAGGTCCCGCTGCGCCGCGGCGACGTCGACGTCGAATTCGACCAGGAGCTCCTGGCCGAGCTGCTGGACCAGCAGCCGTTCAACATGGCCATCGCCGACCTCTACAAGACGCGCTTCAACGGCGTGCCGGGCGTCGTCTACGCCGCCGGCGTGCGCCACGCCTACAACGTCGCCGAGGCCTTCCGCGAGCTCGGGATGAAGGCGCAGGCGGTCTCGGGCGAGACGCCCAAGCGCGAGCTGGCCGAGATCCTCGCCAACTACGAGCGCGGCGAGATCGACGTGCTCGTCAACGCCCAGCTCTTGGCCGAGGGCTGGAACTCGCCGCGCGCCACGGTCTGCATGCACCTGGCGCCGACGGCGTCAAAGCGCGTCTACCAGCAGCGCGTCGGCCGCGTCACGCGCCGCCACCCGGGCAAGGAGGCGGGCGTCGTCGTCGACTTCGTCCACCCGGCGACCAAGCACGACGACCCGGTGGTCACCCTGCACTCGCTGCTGGACCGCGACGTCTACCGCGGCGGCGCGATCGTCGTCGGGCCCGTGCGCCGCGGCCGCGGGCGCCGCGTGCGCGTGGAGCGCCGCGTCATCCCGGTCACCGCCGAGGAAGAGCGGCGGCACGAGGTCTTCGAGCGCGAGCTGTGGCGCATCGCGGTCGAGCACCTCGACTACGGCGAGCAGCACATGTGGGCGGCGCTCGCCGGCGCGCGCGTGGCCCCCAGCGGCTGGCGGCGCGCGCGGGCGATGCTGCACTTCGATCGCACCGGCGAGCTCAAGCGCCGCTTCCTGCTCACCGCGGTCGAGCGCAACCGTAACTCGCAGCTGCGCGTGCGCGCGCTGCAGGAGATCGCTGCGGCCAAGGACGCCGAGGCCTTCGACTTGTCGATCGACGTCATCGGCACGTGGTCGCGCGACGAGCGCCGCGAGGGCGCCAAGGTCATGTTCCAGGCGCTGGCCGAGAAGCGCATCGGCCGCCGCGACCAGGCCAACGCGTGGATCTGGCGCCTGGCCGAGTACACGCGCGAGGTCCACGAGGAGTACGCGGTGCAGCGCTGGCCGGAGACCAAGCGCCTGCTCGGCCTGCTCGTCAACTCCAGCGGGGGCGCGCACGCGCGCAACGCGCGTCGCCTCGTCCATGCCGCGCGCAAGCAGGACCGCCGCCTGCAGGCCGCGCTGCTCGCCGCCGCCGTGGCGCACACGCCCGAGGCCGAGGAGGTCCTGCGCGGGGCGCGCACGCGCCTGGCGCGCAAGCCCAGCGCGCTGTCGCGCGAGCTGCTGCGCAACTTCCCCAGGGGCAAGGGCCGGCGCTCGCGGCGCCGGCGCAAGAAGGCGGCTGCCGCCGCCGCGGCCGCCGAGGGGGTCGCACAGCAGGCGAACGGCAGGGCGGGCGGGTCCGAATCAGGGCCCGACGAGGACGTTCTCACCGAGGCGCTCGCCGCCGGCGAGGAGCAGGCCGCCGCCGTGTCGGACGAGGCCGCCGCCGCGGTCAACGGCGACGAGCCGGAGGCGGCGCCGCCCAAGCCGCGCCGCACTCGTCGGCGCAGGAGCGCCGACCCGGAGGGGGAGGGCGGCGAAGTGGAGACGACAGAGGCGGCCGCCGACGACGCACGGGCGGCGAAGAAGGGTGCGGCCGAGGAGCCCGCGGCCGAGAAGCCGCCGCCCAAGCCGCGCCGCACGCGCAAGAAGCCGGCGGCCAAGGACGCCGACCCCTCCGCCGAAGCCGCTTAGCCCAGCAGGTGCACCTCGCCGGCGCTGAGCGCCGTGCGCCCGCCGCCGGCGAGCTCGACGACCATGCGGCCGTCTCCGTCGATCCCCGCAGCGCGGCCGCTGCCATCGGTCCACGCGACGTCGCGGCCGCGCAGCGCGTCGCGGGCGCGGTAGGCGTCGAGCAGCGCGGCGTCGTCGAGGGCGAGGGCGCGCTCGAGCGCGTCGAGCAGCCTCGCCAGCGTCGGCTCGAGCTCCGCCGGCGCCAGGCCCAGCGTGCCCGCGGCGGCATGCAGCTCGGGCGGCAGATCCTCGATCCGGACCGCGACGTTGAGCCCGATCCCCAGCACGGCCCAGCCGTCCCGCGGCCGGCCCTCGGCGAGGATGCCGGCCACCTTGCGATCGTCGAGCAGCACGTCGTTGGGCCACTTGACCCGCGCGGTCGCGCCGGCGACCTCGGCGACCGCCACGCCCGCCGCGAGCGGCAATAGCGCGGGCACTTCGTGCAGGACGAGCGACATCAGCAGCGCGCTGCCCGCCGGCGCCGACCACGTCCGGCCCTGTCGCCCGCGTCCGGCGGACTGCTCGCCAGCCGTCACGAGCGTGCCGTGCGGCGCGCCGGCCTGGGCGAGGTCCCGCGCGCGGTCGTTGGTCGAGGTCGTCGCCTTCAGGTGCAGGCGTGGCCGGCCGAGGGCGCTCGCGGTATGGCCTCCGCTCGCCATCCAGGCTCGCCTGCTAGGAGGCCCCGCGAGTCATCCGGCTGCGGGGCGGATGCGGACCTCGGCGTCGAGGTCGAGCCCGAGGTGGTGCGCGGCCGAGCCGCGGTTGACCGCCAGCGCGAGCGTCCGGTAGGCGTCCTCGTAGAGCAGCAGCTCGCCCGGCGGGACGTCGACGAACGTCCTGGCGTAGTGCGCGAGCTCGTCGTTGACGGTGACCCGGTGGCCGAGCTTGAGCCCCGATCCGGCGAGCTCGTCGTGCTCGACGTCGAGCATGACGTTGCCGAAGCGGTCGAAGGCCAGCGCGTGGGCGACGAGTCCGCCGTCCTCGCGGCGGGCGGCGGGCATGTGCAGCGCGGTCAGCTCGGCCGGGTCCATCGGATCGCCGGCATCGGCGAACGGCGCGCCGGCGGCCAGGTGCGCGGTGACCGGAGC
This sequence comes from Solirubrobacteraceae bacterium, assembly GCA_036555665.1. Classification (GTDB taxonomy): domain Bacteria; phylum Actinomycetota; class Thermoleophilia; order Solirubrobacterales; family Solirubrobacteraceae; genus JAOPZW01. The sequence goes on from DATBKW010000006.1 coordinate 14,784, forward strand.
GAAGAGGTCGCGGCCGTGGAAGGTCGCCGCCGACGGTTCGAGCCGGTGCGGCGAGCGAGCGATGTCGACTGCCTCGACCGCGCCGCCGAAGCGCTGGACGGCCAGCGCGAGCACGCCGTTGTCGGGGCCGACGAGGATGCGGTCCTCGTCGGCAGTGCGCACGGCGACGGCGCGCCGCTCCCCGCCCACCTCGGGGTCGACGACCGCGAGATGCACGCCGGCCGGGAAGTACGGCAGCGCGCGCCGCATGACCAGCGCGCCCGTGCGCACGTCGTGGCGCTCGATGCCGTGCGTCACGTCGATCACGCGCGCGTCGGGCGCGATCCGGGCGATGACGCCGTGGCAGACGCCGACGAAATCGTCGTCGAGCCCGTAGTCGGACAGGAAGGTGATGACCGCGGCCATCGGGTTCGCCGCGAGTCTAGTGACGCCGCTCGGTGGGTAGCCACGCGGCGATGGACGATCCCAAGCACGAGCGCGGCGAGCGCTCGCCAGAGGCCGGCGACGCCCCCAGCGGACTGCCTCCCGACCAGCCCGAGGAGGAGCCGCTCGGCGTCCCCGAGGCCCACCCCGAGGGCGAGGACGAGCCCGACCGTGGACCCGAGGCGATGCCGGGCATCCCGACCGAGGGCGATCCGCCCGACGCCGGCTGAGCGGCCGCCACGGCGGTCCGCCGACGCCGGCTGAGCCGCTCGCCCTCCCGCACGCGGCCGCCGCGGCCGGCCGACGTTTGACAGCCCGTCGGAGGGGCGTAGTCTCGCTGACATGCTCGAGGTCCTGATCGGCATGTTGCTTCCGACTGTGGCCTTCGGGGCATTCGCCCTGCTGTCGATGTGGCTGGGCGCGGAGTCGCGCCCGTGGTTCGACGAGCGGCTGGTGCGCGACGATCGCCCGAACTGGGGCCCGATCGCGCGCAGCCTGCCGCGCGATGACGATGAGGAGCCGGAGATCGAGCCGCGTGACGGCACGCTCGTGCCGGTGCCCGCCGTGGCCACGGCGCCTCAGCCGCGGCCGGCCGCCCCGACCAGGGCGGCGACGAGCCCCGCGGGCGTGTGATCGGCCGCCTCGACGTCGGGCTCGTGGCCGAGCTCACGCAGCACCGCGCTCGTGACCGGGCCGATCGAGGCAAGCCGCGGGCCATCGAGCGTCCCTGCCGCGGCGTGGAAGAAGCGCACCGCCGACGCGCTGGCGAAGGTCAGCCAATCGGCGCCTAGCGCGGCCTCGCGCGCGGCGTCGGGCATCGGCTCGGCGACCGTCCGGTAGAGCGCGAGGACGTCGACTTCGGCGCCCGCCGCGCGCAGCGCGTCCGGCACGGTGTCGCGGGCCTGCTCGGCGCGCGCCACGAGCGCGCGGCGCACATCGAGCCCGGCGAGAGCCGCGGCCAGCGCCTCGCCGATGGCGCGCTCGGGCACGATGTCGGCCTTGATGCCCCGCGCTCGCAGGGCGTCGGCGGTGCCCGGCCCGATCACCGCGATCTTCGGCCCGGCCAGGGTGCGGGCATCGAAGGCGTGCAGCAGCAGCGCCTCGACTGCGTTCGGCGAGGTCAGGACCAGGAGGTCGTACTGCCGCACGTCGGGGAGCTCGAACGGCAGCGGCTCGATGCGGATGGTCGGCGCCTCGACGACCGCGGCGCCGAGGGCGCGCAGCCGCGCCGCCAGCCCACTGGCCTGCGCGCGGGCGCGCGTGACGGCGACGCTCACGCCCGCCAGCGGCCCGCTCACGAACCACGCGAGCTCGTCGTGCAGCGCGGCCACCGCGCCGACGACGGTGATCGCCGGCGCGCGGGCATCCTGGTCACCCAGCGCGGCCAGCGTCGTGCGCAGCGTGCGCTGGTCGCCCAGCGTCCCGCGCTCGACGATCGCCGCCGGCTCGCCCGGATCGCGCCCGTGGGCGACAAGCTGCTCGGCGATCCGCGGCAGCCGGCGCACACCCATGTAGAAGACCAGCGTTCCGGGGAAGGCGGCCAGCGCGGCCCAGTCCACCGGGGTGTCCTCATGCCCGGTGACGAACGCGACGGCGCTCGACAGCCCGCGGTGCGTCACCGGGATGCCCGCGTAGGCGGGCGCCGCGACGCCGGCGGTGACCCCTGGCACGACCTCGAAGTCGCAGTCGGCGGCGCGCAGCGCCTGCGCCTCCTCGCCGCCGCGGCCGAAGACGAACGGGTCGCCGCCCTTCAAGCGCACCACGGCGCGGCCGGCGCGGGCGTGCTCGACGAGCAGGCGCGTCGTCTCCGCCTGCGGCACCTGCTCGCCGCCCCCGACCTTGCCGACGTCGACGATCTCGGCGTCGCGGCGGGCCCCCGCGAGCGCCTCGGCGGGGATGAGGCGGTCGTGGAGGATCACGTCGGCCGCGGCGATGAGCTCGAGCGCCCGTGCGGTGAGCAGGCCTGGATCGCCGGGCCCCGCACCGACGAGGTAGGCCGTCACGCGAGGACCTCGCGAGCGCCGGCGCTGAGCAGGCGCGCGGCGACGCGCGCGCCCAGCTCCTCGGCATCGTCGCCCTCCTGGTCGTCGCGCACCCACGCGCTGCCGTCCGGCGCGCCGACGAACGCGCGCAGTGCCAGCCCGCCGCCGCTCAGACGCGCGTGTGCGCCGACCGGCGTGTGGCAGTCGGCCTCCAGCGCGCGCACCAGCGCGCGCTCGGCGACGAGCGCCCGCGCCGACGGGGCGTCGTCGATCGCCGCGACCACGCTCTCAGAGCCAGTCCGCGTCGTCACCGCCAGGCACCCCTGCCCGGCGGCCGACACCAGCTCCTCGAGCGCAACTCCTTCGCTCCCCCGTCCCAACCGCTGCAGCCCGGCGACCGCCACAACGATCGCGTCGTACTCGCCGGCGCTGAGCTTGCGCAACCGCGTATCGACGTTGCCGCGCAGATCGAGCACCTCGAGGTCCTCGCGCAACGCGCGCAGCTGCGCGCTCCGTCGCAACGACGACGTCCCGACCCGCGCTCCCGGCACCAGCGCAGCCAGCGACGCGGCGCCGCACAGCGCGTCGCGCGGATCCGCCCGCGCCGGCACGGCGGCGATGACCACACCGTCGGGCAACCAAGCCGGCACGTCCTTCGCCGAATGCACGGCGCAGTCGATCTCGGAGTCGAGGAGCGCGCCGTCGAGCTCGCGCACCCAGCGCTCCTTGTCGGAGACGGCGTCACCGCGGTCGCCGCTCGTGACGACCTCGACGATCTCGTGGTCGCCGCCGAGCAGGGCGGCCACCTGGCGAGCCTGCGCCAGAGCGAGCGCGCTGCCGCGCGTCCCGATCCTCACGCCCGGCGCTTCAGCGGGCGCACTTCGGCATCGGCAGGCCTGTCCTCGACCGGTGCGTCGTCGAGCCCGAACAGCTCGCGCAGCACCTGCTGGCGGCCGTGCCCGCTCTCCTTCAGGCGGATCGTGGGCTCGTGCAGCAGCCGCTGCATGACCGCCCGCGCGACCGCCTCGACGCGGGCGAGGTCGCGCGGCGAGGCCGACTCCCAACGCCCCGCGTTCTCGGCCAGCACCTGGTCGACGATCTCGGCACCGTGCTCGCGCAGGCCGGTGATCGTCGGCATGACGTCGAGCTGGGCCAGCCACCGCGCGAAGCGCTGGATCTCCTCCTCGACGACGGCCTCGGCCTTGGCGCGCTCGGCCTCGCGCACGCCCAGGTTGCGCGTGACCACGGCCTGCAGGTCATCCATGTCGTAGACGCTGACGCCGTCCAGCGCGCCGCACGCGTGGTCGATGTCGCGCGGCACGGCGATATCGATGAAGACCAGCGGGCGGCCTTCGCGGATGCGCATGACGACCTCGAGCTCGTCCGCCTCGACGATCGCGTGCGGCGACGAGGTCGAGGCGACGACGATGTCGGCCTCCTCCAGCCGCGTGGGCAGCGAGTCCAGCGAGCCGACCTCGCCGCCGAAGCGCTCGGCCAGCGAACGCGCCCGGTCCGCGTGGCGATTGGCGACGAAGACCGTGCGCACGCCCTGGTCGGCCAGCGCCTGCGCAGTCAGCTCGGCGGTCTCGCCGGCGCCGATGATGACGACCGATCGCGAGGCGAGGTCGCCGACGACGTCGCGGGCGAGGTCGACGGCCACCGTCGACACACTCGCGCGCTCGCGGCCGATTCCGGTCTCCGAGCGCACGCGCTTGCCTGCCTGCAGCGCAGCGCTGAACAAGCGGTTGGTCATCGGCCCGGTGGTGCCGGCCTCGAGCGCGGCCTCGTAGGCGCGCTTGACCTGCCCCTGGACCTCGGCCTCGCCGACGATCATCGAGTCCAGGCCCGCGGTGACGCGGTAGAGCTGCCGGGCCGCGTCGCAGTTGCGCGGCGAGTAGACGACCGTGGCCAGCTCCGTCGGGCGGATCTCGGCCCGGCGCGCCAACCGGCCGAGCAGTTCGCCCTCCGCGCGCACCGGGTCGGGCGTGACGAGGTAGATCTCGGTGCGGTTGCAGGTCGAGATCGCGACGGCCTCGTCGATCTCGTCGCAGGCGACGAGGTCCTTGAGGAAGCGCCGGCCGGCCTTGTCGGTGAGCGCCAGGCGCTCGCGCAGCGCGACGGGCGCCGTGTTGTGCGAGATGCCGAGGGCGAGCAGCTCGGTCAATGCGAGTGCACCGCCTCGCGGCCGTCCTCGCGCTCGGGCGCGCGGTCGGCCAGCTCGTCGAGCTCGGACAGCTCGCGCTCGAAGCGCGCGAGCTTGGTGGCCATGATGACCAGGTAGATCAGCACGAGCGCGAAGAAGACGAGGTAGGCGGCGGCGACGTAGCCGGTGTTGTCGGGCAGCGTGTCGGTCATGAGCCCGTCCCGACGCTGGGCGCGGCGCTGCGCCCGCGCGGCGCGACCGCCTCGTCGCCGGCGAGCTTGCGCCGCAGCGAGCGCAGCTTGGCCGACGTGTTCTTGGATGCCATCTCGTACCTCCACAGCGTGGCGAACAGCAGCGCCATGCCGATCAGGCACAGGTAGAACGGCAGCTGCATCTTCGCCGGCAGCCCGCCGTCGGTCGTCGCGAACACGCGCGGGTGCGTGTAGCTCTGCGCGAGACGCACGGCGAGGAAGTTCAGCGGCACGAATGCGCCGGCGACGATCGCGAAGACACTGGCGTAGCGCCCCTGGCGCTCGGGGTCCTCGATCGAGAAGCGCAGCGGCTGGTAGGTCGCGTAGAGCAGGAAGATGATCAAGAACGACACGAGCGTCGGCTCGTCCCAGACCCACCAGTGCCCCCAGCTGGCCTTCGCCCAGATCGAGCCGGTGATGAGGACGCCCGCGCCGAGCACGAGGCTCAGGTGGATGGCGACGTACGAGCGCAGGTCGTAGCGCGAGTCGCCGGTGCGCAGGTGCTGGATGGCCATGATCCCGCCGAAGATGAACCCGCACAGCGCCACGATGGCCAGCGGCACGTGCACGTAGAAGATCTTCTGCATGAAGCCCTGGTCGGCGTCCATCGGCGCGTAGAAGAAGGCCAGGGCGAAACCCGCCGTGAGCGTGACGGCGGTCAGGATCGAGAGGGCGCGAAGGCGCGTTGCGTAGAGCAAAAGGCGACTCAGTCCTCGACCAGAAAGTCGAACACCGCGTAAGCGAGGAGCCCGAAGACCAGATCATAGAGACAGAGGATGGCCAGCCATCGCAGTGGGATGCCCTCCGCGCCGGTGGCCAGCAGCAGCGGAGTCGTGGCCTTCGCGGCCGCGATGACCACCGGGATCAGCAGCGGCAGCGCGAGCAGGGGCACGAGCAGGTCGCGCGCGCGGGTCTGCACGGCAAGCGCGCCGACCAGCGTGCCGATCACGGCCACGCCCACGTCGGCCAGCAGCAGGACGAGCACGAGGCGCGCGATCGCGCCGAGGCCCGGCGTCGGGCCCAGCAGCAGCAGTGCGAAGGCGGGCACCGCGACGATCTCCAGCGCGACGAGGAAGGCGAACAGGCTCACCGCCTTGGCCACCAGCAGCGCCGTGCGGTCGACCGGCGCCAGGAGGAAGCCGTCGAGCCCGCCCTCCTCGTGGTCGGCCACGAACAGGCGGCTGGTCCCGAGCATCGCCGCGAACAGCAGCGTCACCCACAGCACGCCCGCGGCGAGGTCGCCGTCGACCTGCCCGCGCTGCAGCGCGAAGTGAAAGACGACGAGCGTCGTGACGCTGAACAGCGCCATGGCGGGCACGGCCTGGGGCGCGCGCAGCTCCAGACGCAGCTCCTTGCGCAGCAGGGCATCGACGGCGTGCATCATCGGTATAGCGCCCCGATCTGCTCCGCACTTACCTCGGCGGCCGGTTTGACCAGCGCGGCGCGCCCCGCACGCAGGCCGAGGGCGAGATCGGCCTCGGCCAGGCCGCCGGCCGGGTCGTGGCTCGTGACCACCCGCGTGCGCCCGCTCGCCGGCCCGATCAGCGGCTCGACGAGCTCCCGCGCGGCCGGGTCGAGGTTGGCGCGCGGCTCGTCGAGGAGCAGCACCTCGGGGTCGTGCAGCACAGCGCGGCAGACGGCGAGGCGCTGCACCATCCCGCGCGAGTAGGTGTTGACCTTGTCGTCGGCGCGCGCGGTGAGGCCGACCTGGTCGATCAGCTCCCACGCGCGCCCGAGCGCGACGCCGTGCAGGCGCGCGTGGAAGGCGAGGTTCTCGCGGCCGCTGAGGTCGCGGTACAGCAGCGGCGCATGGCCGAGCAGGCCAACCCGCCCGCGCACCGCCCAGCCCTCGTCGGGCAGCGTGCGTCCGAGGACGCGCGCGGTGCCCGCGTGCGGGCGCAGGAGCGTCGCCAGCACGCGCAGCAGCGTCGACTTGCCGGCGCCGTTGGGGCCGAAGACGACCAGCGTCGCGCCGGCCGGCACCTCGAGGCTGACGTCCTGCAGGGCCACGCGCTCGCCGTAGCGGCGCGTCAGCCCGTCGAGCTCAATGGCCGGGTGTTGGCCGTCCACGCTCGCGGGCCAGCGTCGCGGCGGCGTGCTCGAGCACCGGAGCGAGGACCGGGAAGAGCTGCCCGACCGCCTTCGGGTTGCCCGGGAAGTTGACGATCAGCGTGCGCCCGGCGATGCCGGCCACGCCGCGGCTGAGCATGCCCATCGGCGTGTGCTGCAGGCTCACCGCGCGCATCGCCTCGGCGATCCCCGGCGCCTCGCGCGCGATCACCGCCCGGGTCGCCTCGGGCGTGATGTCGTCGTGCGTGAGCCCGGTGCCGCCCGTAGTGAAGACGAAGCTCACGCCCTCGTCGACGTAGTGGTGCAGGCGGTCCTCGATGAGCGCGAAGTCGTCGGGGACGACCTCCATCGCCACGACCTCGGCGCCGGCCTCCTCGGCGAGGTGAGCCAGCAGCGTGCCCGAGGCGTCCTCCGCCTCGCGGCGGGAGACCGAGCTCGAGACGGTCATGACCACGGTGCGCACCGCCCGGAAGATACTGACGTGATGCTTCGCCCCCTGCTCGTCGTCGCGGGCGTGTCGCTGGCCGTCGTCGCGCCGGCCGCGGCTCAGCCGATCACCCGTCCGGCGCTGCCGGGCTTCTGCCGGGACTGGGGCGGCGATCGGGTCGTGGCGCTGGCCTGCGACGCTGGGCGGGAGGCCCGGCAGATCGACCTGCGTCTGGGCATGCGGCGCGCCCGCGCTACGCACACGCTCGGGGTCGGGCAGTTCGACGGTGCCGAGCCGCTGCAGCCGGGCGAGACCGTGACGCTGCGCTGGCGGGTCAGCTATGGCGACGAGTCGCGCGTGGCGGCGTAGTCGACGGCGGCAGCGCATACGATCGTCCGCACAGCGCGTGACCCTCGACACCGACATCTCCGCGCGCGCGGGCCTGACGGGTCTCGCCGCCATCGTCGTGCTGGCTGCCGCGCTGGCGGGCTGCGGGTCGGGCTCGAGCAGCTCCGGCGCGTCGACCTCGACCGCGGCGAGCGCCCCCATCGAGGGCGACGCCATCGAGCGCCTGCCCAAGGTGGCGGCGGCGACGGCGGCGACAAGCCACCCCGTCTCTCCCGGCGGCACCGGCGGCAGCACGTTCCTTCGCGCGGTGTTCGACGACGTCCAGGCAATGTGGAAGCGCGAGTTCGAGGCGGCGGGGATGCAATACACGCCGGCGCGGCTGACGATCTTCCGCGACCAGGTCCACACCGCGTGCGGCACCCAGCCCGCGTCGGTCGGTCCGTTCTACTGCCCGGCCGATCGCGGCGTGTACCTCGACACCCGCTTCTTTGCCGCGCTGTCACGCCAGGTCGGCGTCCATCTCGGGGACTTCGCGCAGGCCTACGTGGTGGGCCACGAGGTCGGCCATCACGTTCAGGTGCTGCTGGGGATCTCGCGCCGTGTCGCCGCGGCCGATCAGCAGGACCCGGCGGGCAAGAACCCGCGCTCGGTCCGCGTCGAGCTGCAGGCCGACTGCTTCGCGGGTATCTGGAAGCACGCCAGCTACCAGCGCAACGAGATCACCGCGCAAGACTTCCAGCAGGCGCTCACGGCAGCCGCCGTCGTCGGCGACGACTTTCAGCAGGCCAGCGCGACCGGCACCATCACGCCCGAGACCTGGACCCACGGGTCCTCCGGACAGCGCCAGCACTGGCTCAACGTGGGGTTCGAGCAGGGCACGCCGTCGGCGTGCGACACCTTCGGGTCGTGATCATCGCGCCGCGCGCGACCAGTCGCCGCTGCGCCCGCCCGACTTGCTGAGCAGCTCGACGGCCTCGATGCGCACGCCGCGCTCCAGGCCCTTGACCATGTCGTAGACGGTGAGCGCCGCAACCGTGGCCGCCGTCATCGCCTCCATCTCCACGCCGGTGCGCGCGGTCACCGCGGCGGTCGCCGTCAGGGTCACCGTTCCCGCGTCCGCGTCCAGTGCGGCATCGACGTCGACGTGATCGAGGCCGATCGGGTGGCACAGCGGGATGAGCTCGCCGGTGCGCTTGGCCGCCTGGATGCCGGCGATCCGGGCCACGCCGAGCACGTCGCCCTTGGGCGCGTCGCCGGCGGCGACGCGCTCGGCGGTCTGCGGGCTCATGCGGACGATCGCGCGAGCGACCGCGCGCCGCGCGCTGGCCTCCTTGGCGCCCACGTCGACCATCCGCGCGGTGCCCTCGGCGTCGAGGTGGGTCAGCTCGCCCGGGGTCATGCCGGCGCGGCCGCGCTGCGTGCCGCTTCGATCAGGTCGCGCACGGCCTGGGCGTCGCCGGCGCGCAGCAGCGCGATCGGATCGGGCTCGCCGTTGACGATGCCCTCGAAGAACGCCTTGCGGTCCTGATAGGTCGCCAGCGTGCCCTTGGCCCAGCCGCGGACGTCGTTGAGCATGATCGCCAGCTGCGCGTACTCCTCGCCGAACAGCTCGGCGACCTCGGCCTTCATGCGCTTGGCCAGTGCCGGCGAGGCGCCGGCCGTCGAGATGGCGATGGCCAGCGGGCCGGTGCGCACGATCGCCGGGAGGATGAAGTTGCACAGCGGCGGCACGTCGACGACGTTGACGAGCATCGCGCGGCGCTCGGCGTGGTCGTAGACGGCGATGTTGACGTCGGTGTCGTTGGTGCAGGCGATGACGAGGAACACGCCCTCGAGGTCGCCCTCGCCGGCGTAGGCGCGCCGCTCCCAGCGGATGGAGCCCTCGGCCGCGAGGATCTCCAGCTCGGGTCCGGCCTGGGGTGCGATCAGGGTCACGTCGGCATCGCAGGCCAGCAGGCCCTCCACCTTCTCGAGGCCGATCTCGCCCCCGCCGACGACGACGCAGCGGCGGCCGGACAGCTTCAGGCACGCGATGTAGAAGGGCGTCTCGAGCATGTCGCGCACGCAGGTCTGGTCGCAGATCCCGCGGCGGAACTGGCAGACGCACTCCTTCCCGGCATACGCGGCGGCAGGCATCCGTTACAGCGTAGTCCGCGTCATGGCTGGGCGGCCCATTGTCGGCCGGATGGCTACCCTCGGCGCGCGCGTGGATCGAGTCGACCACTTCGGCCGCGACCTGTTCGTCGTCCTCGACCGCAACGGGGACCGGCCGCTGCGCGTCCAGCTCGAGGAGCAGCTGCGCGAGGGTGTGCGCTCCGGCCGGCTGCATGCGGGCACCGCGCTCCCGTCGACGCGTGCGCTTGCCGCCGAGCTCGGCGTCGCCCGCGGCGTGGTCGTCGAGGCCTACGGCCAGCTCGTCGCCGAGGGCTTTCTCGTCGCGCGCCGCGGGGCGGGGACCCGCGTCGCCCGCGTGGCGCCGGGCGAGCCGCCCCCGGCCGCGCTGGCGGCGCGCCTGGCGCCCGCGCGCTTCGACTTCCGCGCCGAGGCCGCCGATCGCAGCGCCTTCCCGCGGCGGCCCTGGCTGGCCGCGGCGCGCCGGGCGCTGGCCGACGCACCCGACACCGACCTGGGGTACGGCGCGTGGCCGGGCGCGCCCGCCCTGCGCGTCGCGCTGGCCGCGTATCTCGGCCGCGCGCGGGGTGTCGTCGCCCAGCCCGAGCGCATCGTCGTCACCGCCGGCATCACCCAGGCGATCGCGCTGCTCGCCGCGGTCCTGCGCCGCCGCGGCGCGCGGCGCGTGATCGTCGAGGACCCGGGCTTCTGGCCGCACCGCACGCTGCTCGCGCGGGCGCAGCTGGAGGCGATGCCCGTTGCGGCCGACGACGGCGGCCTGCGCACCGATGCCCTTCCGGCCGCCGACGCCGCGCTCGTCACCCCGGCCCACCAGTGGCCCACCGGGGCGGTGCTCGCGCCCGAGCGGCGCGCGGCCCTGCTCGACTGGGCGACCGCCCACGACGCGCTCGTCCTCGAAGACGACTACGACGGCGAGTACCGCTACGACCGCGAGCCAGTCGGCGCGCTGCAGGGTCTCGGCGCCAAGCACGTCGTCTACATGGGCTCGACCAGCAAGACGCTGGCGCCGGCCCTGCGCCTCGGTTGGATGGTGCTGCCCGGCGACCTCGCCGCGACGCTGGCCGAGGAGCGCGGCTGGGCCGACGGGGGCTCGCCAGTGCTCGATCAGCTCACGCTCGCCGCCTTCGTCGAGCGCGGCGAGCTCGATCGCCACCTGCGCCGGATGCGCCTGCGCTTCCGCCGCCGGCGCGACGCGGTCGTCGCCGCGCTGGGCCGCCATCTGCCGGAGGCACCCGTCGGCGGCGCGGCCGCGGGCCTGCACGTCACCGTGGCGCTCGCGCCGGGCACGGACGTCGGCGCCGTCCTCGCGCGCGCCCGAGCGCGCGGCGTGGGCGTCTTCGCCGCCGAGCACGACGGTCGGCCGCTGCTGCTCGTCGGCTACGCGAACATTGCCGACGCGGCGATCGACCGCGGTGTGCGTGCGCTGGCCGCGGCCGTCCGTGGCTAGCCTAGGCCTCGTGTTCCTCAACATCCTCGTCGCCGTCGACGGCTCCGAGCACGGTGCCGCCGCGCTGCGCACGGCGGCCCAGCTCGCGGGCGAGGAGCACGCGCGCCTGACCGTCATGACCGCGGTGCCGTCCGCGCCCGCCGTCGCTCAGCTCACGGCCGCGGGAGCGGCCGCGATGGCGGACGTGGCCGATCTCATGGGCGATGCCGGCAAGCGCATCCGCGAGCAGGTCGACGCGCTCCCGGACGACCTGTCGGTGACGAGCGTCGTCGTGGCCGGCCACGCCGCCGAGGCGATCCTCGCGCGGCTGCGCGAGGGCAACCACGACCTGCTCGTCATGGGAACCCGCGGCCTGGGCCGCGTCGGCAGCGCGCTGCTGGGCTCGGTCTCCCAGGCGGTGCTCCACGAGGCCGAGGTTCCGGTGCTCGTGGTGCACGCGCCGAGGGCCCACTAGGTACTTCGGCGCATCGCCCGCAGCCAGCGCCCTGTGACACGCAGCAGCGGCACCGCGTCCTCGCGCAGGGCGCGTTCGCGGTCGGCGTCGCGGGCGCTGCGCAGGCCGGCGACCGCTCGCGCCGCGCGCGCGAGGTGCTCGTCGTACGGAAACCACCAGGCGGGGCGGCCGATCGGCGGATCCCAGGTCACGACCTTCGGTTCGGCGCACGTGCGCAGGGCGATGGCGCCGCGGGTCCGGCCGATGCCCGCGCCGCCGACGCCGCCCCACGGGATCTGCGGCGCCGAGCGCGCGACGAGGTGGTCGTTCATCCACACCATCCCGGCCCGCAGCTCGCGGGCGATGCGGGCGCCCTTGTAGCGGTCGGCGGTCCACACCGAGGCGCCGAGGCCGAGGCCGACCTCGTTGGCGCGGGCAATCGCGGCCTCTTCGGACTCGACGCTTTCGACCACCAGAACCGGCCCGGGGACCTCCTCGCGCGCGAGCCGCGTGTCGGCGCCGACGCCGGTGAGGACGGCCGGCGCGAAATGCGCGGCGCCGGCCGGGCCCCCGCTGTGCAGGGTGGCGCCCGCGGCCACGACCTCCTCGACGAGCTCGGTCACGCGCTGCACGCGCTCGCGGGCGACGAGCGGGCCGATCGACGTCGCGGGGTCGCGCGGATCGCCGACGCGGAGCGCCTGGGCGCCCGCGACGACGGCGGCCAGGAAACGCTCGAACACTCCTGGCAGGCACAGCGCGTGCTCCACCGAGCCGCCGCACTGGCCGGCGTTGGCGAAGGCCGCCCACGCGGCGCCACGCGCCGCCCGCGGGACGTCGGCGTCGGCGAGCACGAGCATCGCGTCCTTGCCGTCGAGAGCGAGGACCGAGCGCTTGAGGCCGCGCGCACAGGCCTCGCCGACCTCGCGGCCGGCGCGCGTCGAGCCGGTGAAGCGGACCTGGGCGACGTGCCCGTCGACCAACGCGGCACCCGCGTCGGTGTGCCCGTGGACGACCCGGAGCAGGCCCTCGGGCAGCCCGGCGCGCGCGAAGACGCGCGCGATGCGCTCAGCGCACAGCGGCACGTGGGGCGAGGGCTTGAGCACGGCGCCGTTGCCGGCCATGAGCGCCACGGCGACGTCGCCCAGGGGTGTGGCGAACGGCTCCGTGGCCGGCCCGAGGACGCCGACGACCCCGAGCGGCTCGTAGCTCCAGCGTCCGCGCTTGACCGGATGCTGGGTGCGCGAGAACGGGATGCGTTCGCCGCCGAGGATGTGCGGCCCGTGCTCGGCGAGCCACTGCAGCGTCTCCACCGCCGCCAGCAGCTCCATGACCTCGGCCTCGGCCCGCGGGCGCCCCTGCTCGGCCCCGAGCAGTTCGGCAAGCTCGTCGAACTCGTCGATCACGGCCTGGGCCGCGCGCGCCATGTACCGCGCGCGGTCGCGCGCCCTCAGCGTGGCCCAGAGCGGCTGCACGCTCGCGGCCTGCTCGATGGCGGCGCCGACGTCGCGCGTCCCCGCGATCGCGACAGCGCCCAGCCGCTCACCGGTGGCGGGGCTGAAGGACTCGAGCTGGGGGGCCTCGTGCATGGGGGTCGCGAGGCTAGCGGCGCCGCGCGGCTAGGGCAGCGAGGGTGTGCGGGCCGAGCTACCGCGGTCGTTCGCGACCACGAACCCGGCGCGACCGCCTGACCTACCCTCCCTCACCGCCCCCGGCCGCGCAGAGCAGCAAGCGCAACGCGGCAGACCAAGCCTAAGAAGACTGCCCCCGCGCCCGCCGCACCTCCTCCAACCGCGCCCGCAACGCCGCCTCCGTCTCCCCCGGCGAGTAGAAGCGCGCGCCGGCCACGCCGTCAGGCAGCAGCTCCTGACCCGACACCTGCGACGGCAGGTCGTGCGGGTACTCGTACCCGACCCCCCGGCCGAGCGCGGCGGCCCCCGGATAGGCCGCGCTCTGCAGATACGGCGGCGGTGGCTGCGCCCCGTGCTCGCGGACGTGCGCACGCGCCGCTCCGATCGCCCGCCCCGCAGCGTTGGACTTCGGCGCCAGCGACAGGTAGATCGCCGCCTGGGCGAGCGCGTACTGGCCCTCGGGCAGGCCGACGTGCTCGACCGCGTGCGCGGCGGCGACGGCCACCGACAGCGCGCCAGGGTCGGCGTTGCCGACGTCCTCGGAGGCGAGGATGACCATGCGCCGCGCGATGAAGCGCGGGTCCTCGCCGGCCTCGAGCATCACCGCCAGGTAGTACAGGGACGCATCGGGGTCCGAGCCGCGCGTGGCCTTGATCCAGGCCGAGATCGTGTCGTAGTGGCGGTCGCCGGTCTTGTCGTAGGTCAGCGCGCGCCGTTGCAGCGCGTCCTCCGCGGCGTCGAGGGTCACGCGGCCGTGGGTCTGCACGGCGAGGTCGAGCGCGGCGAGCGCCGTGCGCGCGTCGCCGCCCGCGCGGGCGGCGAGGAACTCGACGGCGTCGTCATCGGCGGCAGCGTCGAGCGTGCCGATCGCGCGCCGCAGCACGATCTCGATGTCGGCCGCCAGCAGCGGCCGCAGCTCATAGATCTGGCAGCGCGACAGCAGCGCCGAGTTGACCTCGAAGTACGGGTTCTCCGTCGTCGCCCCGATGAGCGTGACGAGGCCCTCCTCGACGGCCGGCAGCAGCGCGTCCTGCTGGGCCTTGTTGAAGCGATGGATCTCGTCGAGGAAGAAGACGGTGGGCTCGGCGAGCTGGCGGCGGTGCTGGGCGCGCTCGAGCACCTTGCGCACCTCGGGCCGCCCGGCCTCGACGGCGCTGAGCTCCTCCAGCGCGGCGTGGGCGGCGGCCGCGACGATCCGCGCCAGAGTCGTCTTCCCCGAACCGGGCGGGCCGTAGAGGATCATCGAATGCGGGCGCCCCTGGTCGATCGCGACGCGCAACGCAGAGCCCTCGCCGAGCAGGTGCTCCTGGCCGACGACCTCGTCCAGCGACTGCGGCCGCAGGCGCGTGGCGAGCGGGCGCGCCGACGCGGTCGAAGTTGAACGCCCCGGCTCGCCCCCGCCGGCATCGAAGAGCTGGTCCACGCACCTATTGTCCCGCCCGCGACCGGCGGACGACGCCGTCGCGTAGCCTGCTTTGCGATGACCGAGGACCTCGAGCGCGAGACGACGGAGCTGCTGCAGCGGCTCGTGCGCACGAACACGGTCAATCCGCCGGGCAACGAGCGCCCGGCCCAGGAGCACCTCGCCAAGCTGCTTGCCGAGGCGGGCTTCCAGGTCGAGCTGCTCGGCCGCACCGACGAGCGCCCGAACCTCGTCGCGCGGCTGCGCGGCGCCGCCGACGGCCCGACGCTGTGCCTGCTCTCGCACGTCGACACCGTGCTCGCCGACCGCGACGAGTGGCAGCGCGACCCGTGGTCGGGCGACGTCGTCGACGGCATGCTCTGGGGCCGCGGCGCGCAGGACATGAAGTCCCAGACGGCCGCCGAGGTGGTCGCGGCGATCGCGCTGGCCCGCGAAGGCTGGCGTCCGGCGCACGGCGCGCTGCTCGTCGTGGCCGTCGCCGACGAGGAGACCGGCGGCGGCGAAGGCGCCGTGTGGCTGACCGAGCACCATCCCGAGGCCGTGCGCTGCGACCTGCTGATCAACGAGGGCGCCGGCAGCGTCTTCCCGTTCGGCGACGAGCGCGTCTACGGCATCTGCGTGGCCGAGAAGGGCGTCTTTCGCTTCACGGTGACGACCGAGGGCGTCGCGGCCCACGCCAGCACGCCGTCGATGGGCGACAACGCGCTGCTCAAGATGGTCCCGCTGCTGCAGGCCATCGGCGAGCGCCGGCCGGCGTTCGACGTCACCGAGCCGCCGCGCGTGCTGCTCCAAGAGCTGGGGATCGCGGTCGACGGCGATCCCGCCGGCGCCCTGGAGACCCTCCGCGGCCGCGACCCGGTGCTCGCCGGGATGGTCGAGCCGATGCTCGGGGTCACGATGGCGCCGACGCGGATCTTCGCCTCGGAGAAGATCAACGTGATCCCCTCGCGCTCGACGCTCGCCGTCGACTGCCGCACGCCTCCGGGCATGGGGGAGGACGAGGTCCGCGCGCGCATCCGGGAGGTGCTCGGGACCGACGGCTACGAGCTCGAGTTCACCGAGAAGGTGGTCGGCAACTCGTCCCCGGCGGAGTCGCCGCTCATGGACGCGCTGCGCGGCTGGATCGCGCGCGAGGAGCCCGATGCGCGCGTCGTGCCGACGATGCTGCCCGCGTTCACCGACTCGCGCACCTTCCGCGAGGCGTTCCCGGAGTGCATCGCCTACGGGTTCTTTCCCCAGCGCGAGATGACCTACCACGAGGCCTGGCCGCTCGTGCACTCGCGCGACGAGCGGATCGCCACGGCCGACCTGGGCTTCGCCGCCCGCTGCTACCGCGACGTCACCAAGGAGCTGCTCGGTGCCTGACGACGACAAGAAGCTGCGTCTCGGCGGCATGGCCCTGCGCAACGGCCTGCTCGTCCACGGCCCCGACCACTGGGCCGCCGCTGTGCGCCGCGACGACGGCACGATCGCCGTGGCCTCCGGCCGCAAGCCACGCGTGCGCACGCGCGTGGCGAGCGTTCCCGGCGTGCGCGGCGTCGCGCGCCTCGGCGAGGCCGTCGCCGTCATACCGCTCGTCAAGCGCGCGCTGCCCGAGGCACGGCTGCCGTTCCACGACGCGACGGTCGTCGCCGCCATGGCCGCGACCGCGACCGCCGGCGCGGTGCTGCGCCGTCGCGCGCGCGGGATGAGCGGCGAGGCCGCGGTGGCGCTGCTCTCGGTGGCGCCGTCCCTGATCGCGCTGCGCGGCGGCGAGCTGGCCGCCTACCACGGCGTCGAGCACAAGGCGATCGGGGCCTACGAGCAGGGCGCCGACGCGCGCGAGGCCACCAAGGAGCACGACCGCTGCGGCTCGCACCTGGTGGCCCCGCTGCTCGCCGCCAACCTGGCCGGCACGGCGCTGCTGCGCACGGTCGTCGAGAAGCCGTCGCCGATGGCCGGCGCGGTCGTCCAGCTCGCGTCGATCGGCGCCGCCGTCGAGGTCTTCGCCTGGTCCGAGCGCCACGGCGACACCGCGCTGGCGCGCGCCCTGCGCCGCCCGGGCCACGAGCTGCAGCGCGCGATCGGCACCCGAGAGCCGACGGCCGAGCAGCTCGAGGTCGGCCGCGCCGCGCTGGCCGAGATCCTGCGCGCCGAGAGCTGACGCGCCGGGGTCGAGAATTCGGCCAGGATGCCGATACACCGTAGGTGGCCGCACCGCTGACGCTCGCGTTCCTCGACCAGGTCCGCGACTTCGCCAACAATTGGCAGTCCGTCTTCGCGATCCTGTTCATGGTCGCGCTGATCTTCGTCCTGTGGCGCACGCTGCGGCTGATGCCCCAAACCAAGCCCGTCCAGCTCAAGCCCGAGGCCATGCTCGAGGTCGGCTGGGAGGACATCGCGGGGGTCGACGAGGCCAAGGCCGAGCTGCGCGAGGTGGTCGAGTTCCTGCGCGATCCCAAGCCCTTCGCTCGCCTGGGCGCCACCGTCCCGCGCGGCGTGCTGCTGCACGGGCCGCCGGGCACGGGCAAGACGCTCCTGGCCAAGGCGGTCGCCCACGAGTCGGGCGCGCAGTTCTTCTCGCAGTCTGCGTCGTCGTTCGTCGAGATGTTCGCGGGCCTCGGTGCCGCGCGCATCCGCCGCCTGTTCCGCGAGGCGCGCAAGGCCGAGCCGGCGATCGTGTTCATCGACGAGCTCGACGCCGTCGGCGCGCAGCGCGGCTCGGACCACAACTCCGAACGCGAGCAGACGCTCAACCAGCTGCTGGTCGAGATGGACGGGTTCTCGTCGGCCGCCGAGGGTCGTGTCGTCGTCATGGCCGCCTCGAACCTGCTCGAGAAGCTCGATCCAGCGCTGCTGCGCCCCGGACGCTTCGACCGCCAAGTCTTCGTCTCGCCGCCCGACGTCCGCGGCCGCGAGCGCATCCTGCGCGTGCACACGGCCAACAAGCCGCTGCGCGAGGACGTCGACCTGCAGATCGTCGCCCAGCAGACGAGCGGGCTGACCGGCGCCGACCTGGCCAACATCTGCAACGAGGCGGCGATCTTCTGCGCGCGCCGCCAGGGTCACGCGATCTCGCGCCAGGACTTCGACAACGCGCTCGAGCGTGTCATCGCCGGCGTGCAGTCCTCGACGACGCTCAACGACCACGAGCGCCGCGTCGTCGCCTTCCACGAGGCCGGCCACGCGCTGTGCCGCGAGCTGCTCGACAGCGTCGACCGCGTGCACAAGATCTCGATCGTCCCGCGCGGCAACGCGCTGGGCTACGTCGTCAATCTGCCCGACGAGGACTCCTACCTGAAGACGCGCGAGGAGCTCATCGACCAGATGACCGTGCTGCTCGGCGGCCGCGTGGCCGAGCAGATCGTCTTCGGCGCCGTAACCACCGGCGCGGCCAGCGACCTGCAGCGCGTCGAGGAGATCACCCACGCGATGATCCACCAGTACGCGATGGGCTCGGGCGACGCGCCACAGGCCGCCCTGAAGGACCAGGCGCTGTCGGACCAGACGCGCCGGATCCGCGACGAGGAGCAGAACGAACTGGCCTTCGAGGCTCACCGCGCGGCGTGGGAGCTGATCGAGACGCATCGCGAGGTGCTGGACCGCCTCGCTTCGGAGCTGCTCGCGAACGAGACGCTCGAGCGGGGCGAGATCGATCGCCTCATGGACGGCGTGCCCCGCGTTGCGCGGCGCCGGCCGGTGCCCGACCTGCGGGTCACGGCGGCGGAGAAGCAGGCGCCGGGCGCCGAGTAACCTCCTGCGGGCACATGTTGTTTGCCCGCGTCGACCACATCGGCGTCGCCGTCGAGGATCTCGACGCCGCGATCGCGCTGCACGAGCGCACCTACGAGATGGCGCTCGTCCATCGCGAGGTGATCGAGGAGCAGGGCGTCGAGGCGGTGCTGCTCGACGTCGGCGAGGGCCACGTCGAGCTCCTGCGCCCGCTCAGCGAGGACACGCCGGTCGGGCGCTTCCTGGCCAAGCGCGGCCCTGGGCTGCACCACGTCGCCTACCAGGTCGACGACGTGCAGGCCACGCTGGCCGCGCTGCGCGAGCGCGGCCTGCGGCTCATCGACGAGCAGCCGCGGATCGGCATCCGCGGGTCGCGCGTCGCCTTCCTGCACCCGTCGTCGTCGGGCGGCGTGCTCACCGAGATCGTCCAGCCGTCGGAGGAACACTGACACCATGGCCCAGCGCATCAGCATCGGCTTTCATTCCAGCCCGCCGCTCGACCTCCGCGTCTCCGACGGGGAGCTGGCCAAGCTCAACGAGGCCCTCGGCGGCGACGGCTGGCACGAGCTCGTAGCGGAGGACGGCACCGTGCGCCTGAACCTCGCCCACGTCCTCTGGGTGCGGACGGCCAGCGAAGAGCACCGCGTCGGGTTCGGGATCGCCTCGACGGCCTAGTGGGTCTTCCCGCAACGTTCGACCGGAAACGACAGCCGTCGATCCCCGACCGGCGGCGTCCTCGAACCTCGAAATACCTCCGGTATTCCTTCGGTTCTGCGTCCTTGCCGGATCGGCGCCGCCGGCCGCCGTCACCGGTCAAACGTTACGAGAAGGCCCACTAGGAGACCTCGTTGATGTCGATCGGAGATTCGATCGGTGCCCCTTCGATCTGCCGGACGATGGCAGGGACGTTGGGCTGGTCCATGTAGCCGAAGCGCGCGGTTGCGTGGGTGATCCCGTCGTCGGTGTAGCCGAGATCGTCGATCACGAGCCGGTCGGCGGCCGTTACATGTGGGACCGCGAGGGTGTGGATCGACAGGATCATCACGTGCTCGTTGAGGGCGTGGAGGTGTTCGACGCTGGCACGCATCGCCAGCGGAGCGGTGATCTTGTTGCGGTTGAGGAAGACCGCGGTCCCGGGGACCCTTGTGACCGGCGGCTTGTGGTCCCGCAGGTACTTGAAGGCGATGATGGCGATGACCAGCGGGAGCCATGCGCCGTGGGTGATCTTGGTCAGGTTCGCCGCCAGGAAAAGCAGATCGATCGTCAGCAGGAAGCCGGCGCCTGCCGCGACAAGCCACGGTCGGGGACAGCGCTTTGAGGATCTGCGGGTGATCGGCGATGCCGCG
>DATBKW010000007.1:0-23398 GCA_036555665.1 Solirubrobacteraceae bacterium
GGACCCGCGGGGCCGCAGGGCGCGACGGGCTCGACCGGTGCCACCGGCGCGCAGGGCCCCGCGGGGCCGCAGGGCCCGGCAGGCTCAACCGGTGCGACGGGAGCGCAGGGTCCGACCGGCCCACAGGGCGCGACCGGCGCCGCTGGCGCCACGGGTGCGACCGGACCCGCGGCAGTGACAGCGGTCGGCTCCTTCTGGGGCTCAGGCACGAGCGTCGCGGCCGGAGCCGCCGCGCCCCTGACCACGGCGGGGAGCGGCAACACCGCCGGCGCATTCACCATCACAGCGAACACCGTCACCGTGGTCCAGGCCGGGACATACCTGTTGACATACAGTGCCGCCATCGGCAGCGGGAATGCCGTGCTCCAGCTCGTCGTGAATAGCAACCTTGTGCCCGGGACACTCGGCGGCACGTCAAGCAGCGGGACCCGAATGCTCAGCGGCTCGGCCGCAGTGACGCTGACGGCCAACTCGACCGTGCTTGTTCGCAACGTCTTGGCCACCGCGGTCACGCTGTCGGGCGTTCTCGGCACCCAGACCCCGACGAGTGTCTCCCTCAGCATCCTGAGGGTCGGCTGACCTCAGCCGACCGCTTCGATCCAGTCGAAGCGCTGCCCGCAGAGCGCCCGGGCGCGACTCGGCGCGACGCGGAGCACGCCGTCGGCCGCACCGGCGCGAACAAGCGCGACCGGACCGATCGGAAACCCATCGCTGTTGCCCGCGCCCGGCCGCAGCGCACTACCGGAGGCGCGAACCTCGATCGCGTGCGGACCCGCGCTGAGCGCCGCGACGCCCATCGGCACCCACTGCCCCGGATAGCTGAGCTCGGGACCGGTGCGCCCCGCCGTCACGCCGTCGATCTTCACCGCGGTAGGCGTGCGCGGCGCGCCCCCGAGCCAGACCTCCCACCGGCCGGCGGACGGAAGCTGCGCCGTCGCGCCCGACGCGGCGATGACCGGCGCTCGCGCGATCGCCGCGAGCAGCTCCCCGTCCGGACGCGCGGCCCGGGCCAGCGCGAGGACGTCGGCGCAGCGCGGAACGCCTCCGGGGTCCAGTCCGCTGCCCAGCGCCATGTGCACGCGCACCGGCGCCGCGGCCTGATCGCGCTGCCAGACCTCGTACCAGCGCCCGCGCCAGGCCGGTCGATACGGCGACGGCGGGCGGCTGGCCACCGGCGAGCGCCGCAGCACCAGCGTTCTGTAGTCGCTCAGCCCCGCGTAGGCGAACGCGTCGATGTCGGCCGACTGCCCCTTGCCGAGGTACTCGCCACCGACCAGCGGCACGACGCGCGTGCGCAGCTCGCCCGCCCCCTCGGCATCCATCCGCCGCAGGAACCAGCGCGGTCCGTAGGGGTCGTATTCGGTCATCAGCGTCGGGCCCTGGCCCGCGAAGCGCTGCCCGATCCGCGCGAGCTCGGCGTGGCGATCATGCGGGGTCAGCGCCACGTCGTGGTAGGCGAGCGCATCCGACCACGCGACGCCGGCCACGACGACGAACGCGACGACCAATCCGAGCCATCGTCGCCCCACCTCGAACATGGCCGCCGCGGCTACGCCGGCGAGCACGACGGGCGCGGGCGAAGCGATCGCGTAGGCCTTGGCGTCGATCCACGGCCACGCGTAGGCGGCCACCAGTCCTGCCGCGACAAGCACGCCGGCGGCGTAGCCGAGGACTCCCCACAGCCCGCGCGCGACGAGCATCGCCGCCCCGAGGACCGCGGCGAGCGCGAGGACCATGAGCAGGACCGCGGTGGCCGCCCCCGCCGAGGGATGCAGCCGGAAGTCGCCGACCGGCCACACGCCCAGGATCTGAAACGGGCTCAACGGCTCGCGCAGGTTCCCCAGCCGCTCGGACGCCGCGGCCGGAGTGTTGACCAGGCCCCGCGTGAACCCGGCGCCCGTGAGCGGAACGAGGGAGCACACGAGCGCGACCGCCGCGAACGCGCCAAGCACGCGCAATGCCTCCGGCCATCCGCGCAGCCGCACCACGAACACGCCCAGCGCCGCCAGGATCGGCGCAAGCCAGACCACGCCGCCGACGCTCACGGCTCCCAGCACCGCCGCGCAGGCGACGGCGAGCACCAGCACCTCGCGCAGGCGCGCGACCACACCGCGCGGGACGGTCCCGCGGAGCTGGCCGCCCGCGGCCGCGACGGTCGCCAGCAGCGCCGCCGTCGCCAGCTCCTTGACGCCGCCCCACAGCGCGTACCCGTAGAGCAGCGCGGCGCCCGCGGCCAGGAACGCGACGCCCGCGCGAAGCCACCGTCGCTCGATCGCGGGCACCAGCACGACGTCGAGGGCGAGCGCGAGCAGCACCGCGAGGAAGCCCAGGTACGGCTGCAGCAGCCACGCGAGGTCCTGGCCCACCAGCTTGCCGCCCGCGGCGAAGGGCAGCAGCGCGCCGATCGGGTAGTCGCCGGAGTCCAGGAGCCGCAGCAGGATGTCGTGCGTCGAGGCGCCGAGACTCGACGCATCACGGCCGTCCGCGAGCACGTGATCGGCGAGCGCGATCCACGTCGCGCTGTCGTCCAGGCGGATGTAGCCGGCGATCGCCGGCTCGCCGGAGAGCACGACAGGCGCCGCGTACAACGCGAACACCCCGCACGCCGTCCCGACCGCGCCCGCGTCCGGACGAAGCGTCCCGCGTCGGGGCCCGGCGCCGCCCACCCGCAGCGCCGCGCCGGCCACGGCACCGGCGACGGCGAGCGGGGTCGCCAGCGCCGCGGTCGTCCCCCAGAGCGCCGGCACCTGGAGCACGACCACGAGGGCGGCGAAGCCCGCGCCCGGCACCAGCGCACCCGGCAGCGCACGCCCGGCGAGCGTCTCGAGCAGCAGCCCCCACCCGCCCGCGAGGAGCAGGAGCACGGCCGGAAACGCGAGCCACGCGGCGGCGAGCCCCACGACGGCTCAGCGCAGCTGGACGATCCCGCCGCGCAGCACCGCCGCACGCGCCTGGCCCGGCCGCGGGTCGTAGGCCTCGACCTGGAAGGCGGCGCCGGGGAACGTGAAGTACACGCTTGCGTGCTTCCGGCGGTTGTAGACGATGAGCGCCCCCGACTGCGCCGTGACCGCGGTGTACCCCTTGCGCTTGCCGGCCGCCGTCAGTGCGGCGTAGGCGTTCTGCTGCGGATACGTCCCGACGGTGACGAAGCCCGGCCGCGGGTCGCCGACGCGAACGCCGGTCGGCAAATAGCGGATGTAGATCTGGCCGCCGGCCGAGCGGGTGAGCTCATACGTCGTGTTCGCCCGGGGACCCGCCCAGTACACCGGCAGCGCCTGCGCCCGCGCGAACGCGCGCAGGTCGGCGTCGCTCAGCGCGACCGGTCGCCCGACGGGCACCGAGGGAGCGGCGTTCTTCTCGTCGCCGTCGCCCCGCGCGAGCAGCCACACGAGCAGCCCCGCCAGGAGCGCCAGGACGACCGCGCCGACCACCACGGCCGTGCGGCGCCGCGGCCACTCATGCGCTGCCGAAGGGGCGATCGGCTTCGCGGGCCCATCCGCCATGCGGCGAACTTACTCGCTCGCGCTGTCGGCAAGCTGCCTGTCATGCGATTGCCCGCCGCCCGCCGGCGGGTAGCAGAGGCACATGGCTACACCGGAGCGTCGTGCTGGACCGTTCGGCGGGCTGACCCTCGGCGGGATCATCGTGATCGTCGGCATCGTGCTGATGATCGTCTGGAGCTTCTGGATCGGGCTGATCATCGTCCTGATCGGACTCATCGCGTTCGGGGGGTTCGCGCGCGGCCGCTGGTACTAACGCCGCGGCGCGGTGGTCACACGGCCAGCGGCGGGCGGCGCTCGTAGAACTCGGCCTCCTGGCGGCCGAGCTCGGTGACGGGCTTGTCGCCATAGATCCACTCGCGCGCGATGCGGTGCCAGTTGGCCGTCGCGCGCAGCTGGCCGAGGACCGCGAGGGTGAGCATCTCCAGGCGGCGGCCGAAGAGGTGGTCGGGCGGGAGCGTCTCGTGGCGCATCTTGCCGAAGTAGCGCGAGCGCGGATCGCTCATCTGGATCATCACCTCGGTGGCGATCTCGGGCGTGAGCTCGACCTCCTCGTCGCGTGAGTACCACCACGTGAAGTCGTCGAACTGCTCGAGGATGCCCTCCTCGGTGTAATAGGTCGGATCGCCCATCCACCCGCCGTGGTGCAGGTGCTCGATGAGCTCGGCGCCGCGGCGCTCGATCCCGAGCCGCTGGCTCTGCAGCTCGAACTCCGCGGCCGAGGCTGGGATGCGCTTGAACAGCCCGAAGTCCAGGAAGGCCATCCGCCCGTCGTCGAGGAGCAGGCAGTTGCCCGGGTGCGGGTCGCCACTGAACTGGTTGTGGCGGTACATGCAGCCGAAGTAGAAGCGGAAGATCGTCTCGCCGATGCGGTCGCGCTCGTGCCGCGGAAGCTGCTTCATCTCCTCGAAGCCGCGCCCGGCCACGAACTCGCTGACGATGACGCGCTCGTGGCTGAGGCTGGTGACGACGTCCGGAATGACGATGAACGGGTGGCCGCGGAAGATGCGCGACAGCCGGCGCTGGTTCTGGGCCTCGAGCTCGTAGTCGAGCTCCTCCTCGATGCGCGAGCGGATCTCGGTGCCGAGCGCCTTGGGATCGAGCCCGGGCGCGACCGACTTCATGAGCCGCAGGATCATCCCCAGGTTCTGCATGTCGGCGCGCACGGCGGTGTTGACGCCCGGGTACTGGACCTTGACCGCGACGTCGCGGCCGTCCTCGAGGCGCGCCTTGTACACCTGGCCGATCGAGGCGGCGGCGATCGGCACCGGGTCGAACGTCTCGAAGATCTCGTCGAGGCCGTCGCCGTCGTACTCCTGCTCGAGGACCTTCTTCATGTCCTTGAACGAGACCTTCGGCGCCGCGTCGCGCAGCTCGGCGAGCTTGGCCTGGAACTGCTCGCGGAACTCCTCGGGGACGAGGCCGACGTCGAGGAACGACATCACCTGCCCGAGCTTCATCGCCGCGCCCTTCATCGTCCCCAGGGCGGCGACGATCTGCTCGGCGGTCTCGAGCTGTCGGCGCGCGAGCGCCTTCTGCGCCTCCTCGTCGTTGCGCGTCAGGTTCGCGGCCCGCGTGCCGGCCTGCCGCACGGCCTGCCCTGCCGCCAGCCGCCCGACCGTGGCCGAGCGCCGCAGCCGCGAGGTCGGAATCGGCTTCTTCTCGCGCGGGGCCACTTGAGAGCAACGTTACCGAGCGGCGGCGGGCCGGCCGCCGGCCGGGACTACGCGCCGCGCTGCACCTGCGAGCCAGGCACGATGTCGTCCGAGCCGTCGGCCCAGCGCACCCACGCCTTGTGGCCGCCGTCGTAGTCGTCACCGAGCAGCACGAGCGTGGCGGGCTGGCCCAGCGCGGTGCACGGTTCGTCGCCCTCGGGATCCAGGCCGCGCCAGACGCGGACGAAGGCGTTGCTCTCCCATTCGTCGGCGACGGTCGTCGGCTCGGTGTGGCCGGGGCGGATGATCGTCTCCGGCGGCAGGGCGAGCAGCACGTCCATGATCGAGTGCTTGAGGTCAGCGTAGGTCGTGTGGCCGGGCGCGCGCACGCCGCCGACCGAGTTCTTGAACAGAGTGTCGCCGGTGAAGACGTTGCCCTCCACCAGCAGCGAGAGCATGCCTGCAGTGTGGCCGGGCGTGTGCAGCGGGCGCACCTCGAGGTCGCCGACGCGGACCATCTCGTCAGCCGTCATCGGTCCGGTGACGCCGTCGACGTGCTCATCGGGGTGGGCGAGGACCTGCAGGTCGGGCCAGCGGTCGGTGAGCCGGGCGAGCTCCTCGACGTGGTCGTGGTGGCGGTGGGTGAGCAGGACGTGCGTCGGGGCCATCGCGTGGCGCTCGGCCGCCGCGATCAGCGGGCTCACCGGGCCGCCGGCGTCGACGAAGAAGCCCGCACCGCCGGGTTCGCCCACGAGGTAGGTGTTCGAGAGGAACTGCGGATGCATGGAGCGCTCGATGACCATGCGCCGCATCCTGCCACGCCTATGCTCCAGGCATGCCCGAGCTCATCCACACGTGCTACCGCATCGGCGACATCGACCGCTCGGTCGCCTTCTACGAGGCGCTGGGCTTCGAGGAGATGGGTCGGTTTCCGATCCGCGACGAAGCCATCAACGTCTTCATGGGGCTGCCCGGCGACGGTGCGCGCCTCGAGCTGACCTACAACCACGGCGTCGACGCCTACGAGGTCGGCACCGGCTACAACCACATCGCGATCACCGCCTCGGACCTCGACGCCACGCTGGCCAAGCTCGCCGAGCAGGGCATCACGCCCGAGAAGCCGCCCTACACCGTCCGCGAGGGCGGCTCGCGGATCTGCTTCGTCCGCGACCCCGACCAGTACCGCATCGAGATCATCGAGCGCGACTGACTCAGAGCGTCTCGGCCAGGACCGCGCGGTGCGTGCCGCGCGCCGCTTCGTAGCGCGCGCGGCCGGCATCGGTGATGTGGGCGTAGATGCCGCGCCGGTCCTGGGAGCACATCGTCCGCGTGACGAGCCCGTCTGCCTCCAGACGGCCGACCAGGCGCGAGAGCGCGCTCTGGCTGAGGTGGGTGGCCGCGGTGAGGTCCTGCATGCGGCACTCGTCCTGCGCCAGGGCCAGGCGCTCGAGGACCTCGAACTCGTTGACCCCGAGATCGTGCTCGGCGGCCAGCGAGCGCTCCAGCGCGGAAACGACCCGCGCGTGGCGGCCGGCCAGCTCGTGCCAGCTGGCGAGCAGGACCTGGTCGTTTCGCTTGGTGCCCATGTCGAGCCAGCACTCTAGCGCGCACGAGCAATATTTGCTAGAGCATAGGATGCACGAACAATACTTGCGTGTGCATGTACTCTATGCGAATGGCTTCTCCCTCCTCCTCCCTTGCGACAAGCGCCGGACGGCTGAGCGGGCGCGCGTGGGGCGCGCTTCTCGTGCTGTGCGGAGCGTTGTTCCTGGATGCCCTCGACGTTTCGATGACCGGCGTCGCCCTGCCCTCGATCCGCCACGACCTGCACATGTCGACCAGCTCGCTGCAGTGGGTCGTGAGCGCCTACGTGCTCGGCTATGGCGGCTTTCTGCTGCTGGGCGGCCGAGCCGCCGACCTCCTCGGCCGCCGACGGATGTTCCTGATCTCGCTCGGCGTGTTCGTCGTCGCCTCCGCGCTCGGTGGACTGGCCAACGACGGCACGCTGCTCATCGCCACGCGTTTCATCAAGGGCGTCAGCGCCGCCTTCACGGCGCCCGCCGGGCTGTCGATCATCACGACCAACTTCGCCGAGGGCCCGGCGCGCAACAAGGCGCTGTCGATCTACACCGCGACGGGCGCCACCGGGTGGTCGCTCGGGCTGGTCTTCAGCGGCCTGCTGACCGAGATCGGCTGGCGCTGGGTGTTCTTCCTGCCCGCCCCGTTCGCCTTCGCGACGCTCATCGGCGCCGTCGCGCTGGTGCCGACCGACAGCCGCATCGCACACGCGGTGCGCAGGTTCGACGTCGCGGGCGCGGTGACCATCACCGCCGCGATGCTGCTGCTCGTGTTCACCGTCGTCGAGGCGCCCGACCAGGGCTGGGGCTCGCCCCGGACGCTCGGCTCGTTCGCGATCGCCGCGGCGATCCTGGCGACCTTCGTGGCGATCGAGCGGCGCAGCGAGGCCCCGCTGGTGCGCCTGGGCATCCTGCGCTCGGGCATGCTCGTGCGCGCGAACCTCGGCGCGATGGCGCTGCTCGGAAGCTGGTTCGGCTTCCAGTTCATGCTCACGCTGTACCTGCAGCAGGCGCGCGACTGGACGGCGCTGGAGACCGGCCTGGCGCTGTTCCCCGCGGGACTGCTGGTGGCGACGCTGGCGCCGCGGGTCGCCCCGCTCGTCAACCGCTTCGGCGTGACGCGCGTGATCGTGGCCGGCCTGAGCTCGATGGTGGCCGCCTACGCGCTGTTTCTGCCCATCGGCCTGGACTCCGGGTACGTCGTGGCGATGCTGCCGACCTTCATCCTCGCCGGCCTCGCCTTCGGGTTGGCCTACGGGCCGCTGAACATCGCGGCCACCAACGGGGTCGCGCCCGAGGAGCAGGGGCTGGCCGGCGGCCTCGTCAACACCTCGTTCCAGTTCGGCGGGGCGCTGGTGCTCGCCATCGTGACCGCCGTCGCCAACGCGAACGGCCTCGCCGACGGCACGGCGCAGGGCCTCCTCGACGGGTTCCACGCCGCGATCTGGGTGTCGCTCGGCGCCGCGCTCCTGGGCGTCGTGGCCATGGCCCTGCCCGTCCGCGAGCGCGCCGTGGCGATCGAAGCCGCGTAAAGGCGGAGCGCGCCGGCCGCCATCCGGTGGCCGGCGCGCTCTAGGGTCTGTGCGGCAATGGCCGAGATGTCCGCCGTCGCCGACCTGGGCTCGAACTCGTTCCGGCTCGTCGTCTTCACCGCCGGCGACGGCTGGTGGAAGCGCACGGACGAGATCTACGAGGCGGTCCGCATCGGCGAGGGCCTTGCCGCCACCGGTGAGCTGGGCGAGCCCGGCATGGCGCGCGCACAGGCGACGATGGAGGTCTTCGCCCACTTCTGCGCCGCCGGCGGCATGCGGGTCGGGGACATCGACGCGGTCGCCACGTCGGCCATCCGCGACGCCACGAACTCGCCCGCCTTCCTCGAGCGCGCGCAGAAGGCCAGCGGCCTGCGCGTGCGCGTGCTCAGCGGCGAGGAGGAGGCGCGTTACGGCTTCCTGGCGGCGGTCAACTCGACCACGCTCTCCGACGGCGTGATGCTCGACATCGGCGGCGGCTCGATGCAGCTCGTCCACGTCGTCGGGCGCCACGCGCGCGAGCTCGACTCCTGGCGCCTGGGTGCGGTGCGCATGAGCGAGCGCTTCCTGCCGGGCGATGGGCCGGCCAAGCCCAAGCAGATCCGCGAGCTGGTGGGCTACGTCACGGCCAAGCTCGAGCGCGCGCCGTGGCTGGACCGCTGCGGGCCGCGCCTGGTCGGCATCGGCGGCACCATCCGCAACCTCGCCGCCGCCGCGCAGCGCGACCTCGACGTCCCCGAGGCCGGCGTCCAGGGCTACGTCATCACGCGCAAGGAGCTCGACCGGCTCGTCGACGAGCTGGCCTCGCGCACGCCGGCCGAGCGGGCGAAGTTTCCCGGCATCAAGCCGTCGCGCGGCGACATCATCCTCGGCGGCGCGATCGTCGTGCAGACCGTGATGGAGGTCGGCGGCTTCGAGGGCCTCGAGGTCACCGAGGCGGGCCTGCGCGAAGGCGTCTTCTTCGAGCGCCTGCTCGACGGCGAGCCGCCGCTGTTCGACGACGTGCGCCACGCGAGCGTGGTCAACCTCGCCGCCCAGTACGGCATGGACCCCAGCCGCAGCCCGCACACCGCGCACGTCGCGCGCCTCGCGCTCGGGCTGTTCGACGAGCTCGCCGCCGCCGGCGTGCACCCCGGCGACCCGATCGAGCGCGAGCTGCTGTGGGCCTCCGCGATGCTGCACGACATCGGCATGACCGTCGACTACGACGACCACCACAAGCACTCGCGCTACCTGGTCCTCAACGCAGGTCTCCCCGGCTTCGAGCAGCGCGAGCTCGCGCTCATCGGCCAGGCGGTGCGCTACCACCGCAAGGGCATGCCCTCGCTGGGGCCGTTCGCCCCGCTCGCCGTCGACGGCGACGCCAAGCGCCTGGATCGCATGTCCACGCTGCTGCGCCTGGCCGAGGACCTCGAGCGCTCGCGCGACCAGATCGTGCGCACCGCCCACGTCGCGGTCGCCGATGGCGCCGTGCGCCTCGACCTCGATTCCGCGGGCGACGACCGCGTGCCGCGCTGGGCCGCGGGCCGCGAGGGCGAGCTCTTCGCCCGCGCGTTCGATCGCGACCTGACGGTCTGAGCGCAAGTTCCCGGGTCCGCCTGCGTTCCCAGCAGGCGTCTCCCGATCCCCCGGGCCGACCGTCTTCCCTCAGGCGGTCGGCTCGCCGGGGCGTCCCGGGCCGGCGGGGATCTCGAGCGGCTCGGTCGGGGCGCCGATCGCCTCGACCTCCTCGATCTCGAGCTCCGGCGGCTCCATGCCGTCGCACACCAGGCGGAAGGCGCCGGTCCCGACCTTCGGGTCGCCTTCGAGGACCAGGCCGGCGATGACGTCGCCCTCGTCCCACGCCATCCGCTCGATCTCGAACGGGTTCATGCGCACCGTGTGCGGCGGGAAGGGGCACCTGGCGTTGTGGTCCGCCTTGGCCTTCGTGATCGCCTCGAAGTTCTTGGCCTCGGCGCTCATGGGTCGAAGAGTACTCCGGGGTTGAGCACGCCCTTGGGGTCCACGGCGGCCTTCGCCGCGCGCAGCGCGGCGGCAAATGGAGCCGGCCGCTGGGCGTCGTACCACGGGCGATGGTCGCGCCCGACGGCGTGATGGTGGGTGATCGTGCCGCCCGCCGCGAGGATCGCGTCGGAGGCGGCGGTCTTCATCTCCAGCCACTGCTCGAGCTCGTCGCCGCGGCGCGCCGGGGCCAGCACGGTGAAGTACGGGGCCGGACCGTCGCGATAGACATGCGTGAAGCGGCAGGTCACCCGACAGGGCTCGCCGAGCGCCGCGCGCGTGGCGCCGGCTACTTCCTCGTGGAAGGCCGGCAGGCGCTCCCAGGTGATCGCGCTCTCGAAGGTGTCCGAGAGGATTCCCATGCGCACGAAGAGGTCGCGCAGGTAGGGCATGCGCACGAACGCCTCGCGCCAGGCGCCGGCCCGCGAGGCCGACGGTTCGTCGGCGACGCCGCCGTGCTCGCGGCAGAGCGCCAGCGCGCGGTCGAGGGCGCCGTCGACCGGGTGGTCGATGGACTCGAAGCCGAGTACGAGGACCGCGCGCTCGCCGTCGCCGGCGCCGGTCTGCGCGGCCTCGAGCGCGTCGATGAGCCGGCAGTTGGCCGGTTCCAGCCCGCCCTGCACGACGGCGCGCACGGCCTCGGCGCCGTCGAGGAACGAGGCGAAGCGCACCGTGCGTCCGGCGCGGTGCGCGGGCCGCGGCTGCACGCGGACCCACGCCTCGGTGATCACGCCGAGGCTTCCCTCCGAGCCGAGCAGCAGCCGGTCGGGCGAGGGTCCCGCGCCCGAGCCCGGCAGCCGCCGCGACGCCCACGTCCCCGACGGCGTGATCGCCCGGATCGCCTCGACGAGGTCGTCGACGTGCGTCGGACCGACGGCGAAGTGGCCGCCCGCGCGCGTGGCGATCCAGCCGCCGAGCGTCGAAAGCTCGAAGGACTGCGGGTAGAAGCGCATGGTCAGCCCGTGGGCGCCGAGCTGCTCCTCGAGCACGGGCCCGGCCGCCCCGGCGCCGATCCTGGCGGCCCGCGAGATCGCGTCGAGCTCGAGCACGCGGTCCAGCGCGCCGAGGTCGAGCGCCAGCGCGCCGTCGAACGAGCCGGGCACCCGCGGCTCGACGCCGCCGACCACGCTCGTCCCGCCGCCGTAGGGGATCACGGCCACGCCGGCGCCCGCGGCCCATTCCAGCAGCGCCTCCACCTCGGGCTCGTCGCGCGGGCGCGCGACGAGGTCGACCACGTGCTCGTAGTCGCCGCGGAAGCCGCGAATCGTGTCGGCGTAGGACTTGCCGAGGCTGTGGCGCGCGCGGTCGTCGTCGTCGTGCGAGCAGATCGCGGCGAGGCCGTTCGGCGCGGCGACGCGCGGCGCCGGCAGGGCGAAGCCGGCGGCCGGCTCCTCGAGCTCGGTGGAGCCGAAGCCGAGCATCTGCGCGATGCCGGGAGCCGCCGCGCGCGCGTCGGCGGCGCCGATGGCGGCGTCCTCGAAGCCCCAGCCCCAGCGGTTGCGTGTGCGCGCCATCGCCGACCCGATCCTATGCTTGGTCGCCTACGGTCATGCCCGACGAGCCCGCCCTCCTTGCCCGCGGCCCCTGGGACCCCGACGACGTCGAGGTCCACTGGAGCGACGATCACTACGACCCGCCGCCCGCGCGCACCGAGCAGGCCGATGTCGCCCTCGCCGCGCTGCGCGAGCGCGGCTCGCCCAGCCACGACGGGCTGGCCGCCCGGCTGGTCGGCCACGAGGAGCACAACGGGCGCCTGACCCTGCATCTGCAGCCTCTGCGCTGGGCGCTGCGCCTGGTCGAGGGCGACGCTTCGCTGTCGGTGGCGGCGCTGTGTGTGATCCGGTCGGCCGACGGGCGCTGGCTGGCCGGGCGCCGGGCGCCGTGGCTGTCGGTGTGGGCCGGGCGCTGGGCCCTGGGGGCCGGCGGCGCGGTCGACGTCGGCGAGAGCCCGGTCGACACGCTCACGCGCGAGCTCGACGAGGAGTGGTCGGTGGTGCCCGAGCGGGTGCGCTGCGAAGCGCTCGTGCGCCTGCCGCACAAGCTCGTGATGTTCATCGGGCAGGCGTGGCTGCCCGAGGGCGCGACCGTGACGCCCGACCACGAGCACGACGCGTACGCGTGGTGGCCGGCCGCGATCGACGACTGGCCCCCGGAGGCCGACGAGCCGCTGCGGGCGATGGCGGGCCTCTTGACTTGAGCCTTCCGTTCAACACGCTCAAGCGGCTGTCGTTCGCCCACTCGGCGATCTACCTCACGCTGCTGGTCGTGTGGATCATCCCGGGCCTGCACCAGCTCGAGTTCGTCTTCGGCATGGCCCATGGGCTCGGCTGGATCGCGATGTGCTGCCTGACCCTGGCGGCCGTGCGTGCGCGCGTGATCCCGACCCGGCTGGGCGTCGCCGTGGCCGTGATCGGCGCGATCGGGCCGTTCGTGGGGTCCTACGAGTTCGTGCGCGAGGAGCGCCGCCGGCTCAGTGCGCCGTCGCGCGCAGGTACGTGAGCACGGCGGCCACGCGACGGTCCTCCGCGCCCTCGTCGCGCAGGCCGAGCTTCTCGAAGATCTGATCGACGTCACCGTCGACGGCCTCACTCGTCAGGGCCAGGCGCTCGGCGATCGCCTCGTTGGAAAGGCCCTCGGCGATCAGGCTCAGAACCTCGCGCTCGCGTTGGCTGAGATCGGCCAGCGGCCCGGCGACCCCGGCGCGGGTAACGAGGCCTTCGACGATTGCGGGATCGACGACGCAACCGCCGTGCGCGACGCGGCGCACCGCGTCGAGCAGCGTCTCGATCTCGCTGACGCGGTCCTTGAGCAGGTATCCGCGCCGGGCCTCGCCGTCCTCGACCAGACGCAGCGCGTAGGACAGCTCGAGGTACTGGGAGAGCACGAGGACACCGACCTCGGGATGCGTGCGGCCGAGCTGCTCGGCCGCGACGAGCCCTTCGGTCGTCCCCGTCGGGGGCATGCGGATGTCGACCAGCGCGACGTCGGGGCGATGGCGTTCGACCTCGCGGTACAGCGACTCGGCGTCGGCCGCGATCGCCGCCACGTGCACGCCGCATTCGCGCAGCAGGGCGGCCACCCCGTCGCGCACGAGCGCCGAGTCGTCGGCGATGACGACCCGCAGCGTGTCGCGCGCCAGGTCGTCCCATTGCGCGTGGAGCACGAGGTGTCGCCCGCGGAGGCCGCGCAGCTCGACCTCGCGGCTCTCCTCGAACCAGATCTCGTTCTCCAGGTCTTCGTCGGCCTGCGCGAGCTCGCGCACGATGCCCGAGACGAGGATCTCCCCGCCCTGGGCCATGTCGGCGATGCGCGATGCCTTGACGACCGTGCGCCCGTGCAGGTCGTCCTCGCGGACGGCGGGTTCGCCGGTGTGCATGCCCATGCGCACGCGCAGGTCGGGCGCCGAGGTCAGCGGCAGCGAGCGCTGGACGTCGACCGCGCAGCGCAGCGCGGCGCGGGCGCTGTGGAACGCGACCAGGTGGCCGTCGCCGATCGCCTTGATCAGCCTGCCGCCGTGATCGGCCACGGCGGAGCCCAGCAGCTCCTCGTACTCGGCCAGCGCGCTCAGCCAGCGCGCCTGGCCGAGGCGTTCGAGCATCGCCGTCGAGCCCTCGACGTCGGCGAACAGGACCGTGACCGTCGCCCCCGGCACGAGCACATCGTGTCACGCAGGGGACCTGGCCGTTAGGGCGTATTAGCTCTCCGACCCGCGTTCAGCAGGGGCGCTACAGTCTGTTTTCAGAGACATGGCGGTCAACACAACAGTGCAGGTCACCCTTCCGCAGATGGGGGAATCGGTGACCGAGGGCACCGTCCTGGAGTGGCACAAGCAGGAGGGGGAGCGCGTCGAGGCCGACGAGGTCCTCGTCGAGATCTCGACCGACAAGGTCGATGCCGAGGTCCCCGCGCCGGCCAGCGGCACGGTCGCCAAGATCCTGGCCGCCGAGGGCGACACGGTCAGCGTCGGCGCCGTGCTCGCCGAGATCGTCACCGAGAACGGCGCCGCGCCGGCGGCGGCCGACGAGCCGCAGGCCGCGGCAGCGGAGGGCGAGCCCGAGCCCGAGCCTGCCGCTCCGGCCGCACCCGAGCCGGCCGCTGCGCCCGCCGGCGAGGTCGTCGACATCGTCACCCCCACCGGCGGCGAGTCGGTCACCGAGGGCACGATCCTCGAGTGGGCCGTCAAGGTCGGCGACGCCGTCGAGGACGGTCAGACCGTCGTCGAGCTCTCGACCGACAAGGTCGACATGGAGCTTCCCGCGCCGGCGGCCGGCACGATCACCGAGATCCTCGCCGAGGAGGGCGAGACGGTGACCGTCGGCCAGGTCATCGCGCGCATGGAGGTCGGCGCCGGGGCGCCCAGGCCGGCCGCGCCGGAGCCGTCGGGCAACGGCGCGCCCGCCACCGCGCCCCAGCCGCCCGCAGCGCTCCCCGACGACGCCAAGATCTCGCCGGTCGCCGCCCGCGTCGCGGCCGCCGAGGGCATCGACCTCGGCGCCATCACCGGCACCGGGCCGGGCGGGCGCATCACCAAGGCCGACGTGCTCGACGCCAAGAACGGCGACGCCGCCGCGGTTGCCGACGGCCGGCGCACGCTCATGAAGGGCGGCGCTGCGATGCTCGCCCGCTACATGGACGAGAGCCGTTCGATCCCGACGGCGACCTCGTTCCGCACCATCGCGGTCACCACCATGGACGGGCGGCGCAAGCAGCTCAAGGACGAGGGCCAGAAGGTCTCGTTCACGCACCTGATCGCCTACGCGATCGCCCAGGCCGCGCAGCACGACATGCCGGTCATGACCCATCACTTCGCCGCCGACGACGGCAAGGGCTACCGCGTCGACGACGGCGCGGTCAACCTCGGCATCGCGGTCGACGTCGAGAAGAAGGACGGCACCCGCACGCTGATGGTCCCCGTCATCCGCGACGCGGGCCGCAAGAACTTCGCCGACTTCAAGGCCGCCTTCGACGGGCTCATCGAGAAGGCGCGCACCAACACGCTGACCGCCGACGACCTGTCCGGCGCGAACATGTCGCTGACCAACCCGGGCGGCATCGGCACCATCGCCTCGGTCCCGCGGCTCATGACCGGCCAGGGCACGATCGTCGCCACGGGCTCGATCGCCTACCCGCCGGGCCTGCAGAACATCGGCGAGATGATGGGCGCCGAGAAGGTCATGACCATGACCTCGACCTACGACCACCGCGTCATCCAGGGCGCGGAGTCGGGGCGCTTCCTGCAGCTCGTCGAGGCCTATCTGCAGGGCGAGAACGGCTTCTACGACGGGGTCTTCGCCTCGCTCGGCGCCCAGCTCGGGCCGCCCCCCGCCCCGCCGGCGCCCGCCGCCGCCGCGGCGGTCGCGCGCGAGGCCCCGGCCGCGCCCGCCGCGCCGATCGACGAAGAGATGCTGCAGGCCGTGCAGGCCGCCACGTCGCTGCTGAAGGCTCACCGCACCCACGGCCATCTGGCCGCTCGCCTGGATCCGCTGGGCACCGAGCCCGAGGGCGATCCGGCGCTCGAGCCCTCAACTGTCGGCCTGACCCCCGAGGTCATGGCCCGCATCCCGGCCAAGATCCTGCGCATGTACGTGCCGGGCGCGACGCTGGCCGATGCGCTGCCGC
This sequence comes from Solirubrobacteraceae bacterium, assembly GCA_036555665.1. Lineage (GTDB taxonomy): Bacteria > Actinomycetota > Thermoleophilia > Solirubrobacterales > Solirubrobacteraceae > JAOPZW01. Next base: position 15,882 of record DATBKW010000007.1, read on the forward strand.
ACCTGCGCGAGACCTACTGCGGCACGATCGCCTACGAGATCGAGCACATCGCCAGCCACCGCCAGCGCATGTGGCTGCGCGAGAAGATCGAGTCCAGCCAGTTCCGCAAGCCGCTGACCAACGACGAGCAGATGGCGCTGCTGCAGCGCCTCGTCGAGGTCGACGCGCTCGAGCGCTTCATGCACAAGGCCTACCTGGGCCAGAAGCAGTTCTCGATCGAGGGCCTGGACATGACCGTCCCGATGCTCGACGAGACGATCCAGCTCGCGGCCGCGCACGGCGCGCGCGAGGTCGTCGTCGGCATGGCCCACCGCGGCCGGCTCAACGTGCTCGCCCACAACCTGGGCCGCCCGTACGAGACGATCTTCGCCGAGTTCGAGGGCGCCTCGACGCTCGAGGCGGTCACCTCGATCCCGCAGGGCGGCACCGGCGACGTCAAGTACCACCACGGCGCCCAGGGCACCTATCAGCTTCCCAACGGCGACGCGATCCTCGTCAACCTCGAGTCCAACCCGTCGCACCTGGAGTACGTGCACCCCGTCGTGGTCGGCGCCACCCGCGCCGCGCAGACCGGGCGCCAGGGCCCGCACGCCCACCGCGACACCAACGCGGCCGTCCCGATCGTCCTGCACGGCGACGCCGCGATGCCCGGCCAGGGCGTCGTGGCCGAGACGCTGAACCTGCAGGCGCTCGACGGCTACAAGGTCGGCGGCACGATCCACCTGGTCCAGAACAACCAGGTCGGCTTCACCACCGATCCCGAGGACGCGCGCTCCACGCGCTGGGCGTCGGACATCGCCAAGGGCTACGACACGCCGATCATCCACGTCAACGCCGACGACGTGGCCGCCTGCATCGCCGCGGTGCGCCTGGCCTTTGCCTTCCGCGAGGAATTCGGCCACGACGTCGTCATCGATCTCATCGGCTACCGCCGCTTCGGCCACAACGAGGCCGACGAGCCTGCGTATACGCAGCCCGAGATGTACGCGAACATCAAGACCAAGAAGCGCGTGAGCGAGCTATGGGCCGAGAAGCTCGTCGCCGACGGCGTCATCTCCCAGGACGACGTCGAGCGCCAGCGCCAGGACGTGTGGGACGAGCTCACGCGCCTGCACCAGGACCTCAAGGCCCAGATCAAGGCCGCCGAGGACGCCGGCGCCGTCGAGCAGCCCACCGGCGAGTACCAGCTCGACCGCTCGCCGTCGCCCGAGGTGCAGACCGCGGTCTCGGCCGACCGCCTGCGGGTGCTCAACGAGGAACTGCTCGCGCTGCCCGACGGCTTCACCGTGCACCCCAAGCTCGTCAAGCAGCTCGAGCGCCGCCGCCAGGCCGTGGGCGCCGACGGCGGGATCGACTGGGCGCACGCCGAGTCGCTCGCCCTCGCCTCCCTGCTCACCGAGGGCGTGCCGATCCGCCTCACCGGCCAGGACGCCGAGCGCGGCACCTTCTCGCAGCGCCACATGGTGCTCCACGACGCCAAGACCGGCCAGAGCATCTGCCCGATCCAGAGCCTCCCGGGCGCGCTCGCGCCGTTCGAGCTGCACAACTCGCCGCTGAGCGAGACGGGCTGCCTGGGCTTCGAGTACGGCTACTCGGCCGAGGCGCCCGAGACGCTCGTGCTCTGGGAGGCCCAGTTCGGCGACTTCGGCAACTCCGCCCAGGTCATCATCGACCAGTTCATCGTCTCCGGCCTGGCCAAGTGGGGCCAGACCACGCGCCTGACCCTGCTGCTTCCGCACGGCTACGAGGGCTCGGGCCCCGAGCACTCCTCGGCGCGCCTGGAGCGCTTCCTGGCGCTCGCCGCCGAGGGCAACATCCGCGTCGCCAACGTGACCACCCCGGCGCAGTACTTCCACCTGCTGCGCCGCCAGGCGCGCATCGCCAAGCAGCGCCCGCTGATCATCATGACCCCGAAGTCGCTGCTGCGGCTGCCGCAGGCGACCAACCGCCTCGAGCACCTGTCCGAGACGCGCTTCTTCCCCGTGCTGGGCGAGCCGCGCGTGGAGCCCGACAAGGTCACGCGCCTGGTCCTGTGCACCGGCAAGATCTACTACGACCTCGTCGGCCACCCCAACCGCGAGGGCAACGAGGCCGTCGCCATCGGGCGCGTCGAGCTGCTCTATCCCTTCCCGGAGGCGCAGATCCTCGAGCTGGTCGACAGCTACCCGAACCTGCGCGAGGTCGTGTGGGTGCAGGAGGAGCCGCGCAACATGGGCGCGCGCGCCCACATGTCGCCGCGGCTGATGCAGGTCCTGCCCGAGCACCTGAAGTTCGGCTACATCGGCCGGCCCGAGCGCGCCTCGCCGGGCGAGGGCTATCCGGCGGCGCACACCGGCGAGCAGAACCGCATTTTGCGCACGGCCCTGGACCTGTCGCTGCCGGTCACGCTGTATCCCGCGAAGCTCCCGGGCCAGCGCTAGTGAGGCTGCCAGCCGCGGTCGTCTTCGACCTCGACGACACGCTGCTCGACACCGCGGGCCTCGAGGCCGAGATGCTCGTGGAGCTGTGCGCGGCGGTCAACGAGGAGCTGCCGGGCGTCGAGTTCGCCGAGCTGCGCACGCGCTTCCGCGACGGCCGCGACGACCTCTATCAGCGCGTGCTCAGCGGCGAGCTCGACATCGCCGCATACCGGCGCCTGCACCTGATCGCCGTCTGCGAACCGTGGGGCGAGCCGTCGGAGGAACTGCACGCCGCCGCGGTGCGGCTGCGCGACGAGCAGCTCGGCCGCTCGCGCTTCGTCGAGGACGCGATCGAGCTGGTCCGCGACCTGCGCGGCGCCGGCGTGCGCACGGGGCTGCTGACCAACGGGCCCTCGTGGATGCAGCGGCGCAAGGTCGAGCTGCTGGGCCTCGACGACGAGCTCGACGCGATCGGCATCTCCGAGGAGCTCGGCGCCTCCAAGCCCGATCCCGCGGCGTTCGCGGCAACGCTCGAGCTGATGGGCAGCGCGCCCGAGGAGGCCGTCATGGTCGGCGACCACCTCGACTGGGACGTGCACGGAGCGCTCGCGGCGGGCATGCGCGGCGCCGTGTGGGTCGCCGGCGACGACGAGCGCGAGCCGCCGGCGGGCGCGCTGCGTGTCGCGCGGCTGGGCGAGGTGCCGGCCGCGCTCGCGGCACTCGTTTGAAGCCGGTCGCCGCATTCGGGCCCGGCCGGGTCAACCTGATCGGCGAGCACACCGACTACAACGACGGGCTCTGCCTGCCCTTCGCGATCGCGCAGGGGGTCACGGTGAACGCCGAGGCGCTCGACGGTGGGCGCGTCGAGGCGCACGCCGCCGACCTCGGCGAGACCGACGCCTTCGACGCGGCGGCGCCGCCACGCGACGGCGAGGGCTGGCGCGCCTTCGTGCGCGGCACGGTCGGCGAGCTGCGGGCGGCCGGCCACGCGGTCGGGGGCGCGCGCCTTCGCATCGCCGGCGACCTGCCGCGGGGCAGCGGCCTGTCGTCATCGGCGGCGCTGTCGACGGCGCTCGCGCTCGCGCTCATCGCGCTGGCCGGGGAAAACGAGGGCGACCGCCGTGAGCTTGCCCGACTGTGCTCGCGCGTGGAGAACGATTGGGTCGGCGCGCAGACCGGGCTGCTCGACCAGCTCGCGGCGCTCTTCGGCCACGAGGGCCAGGCGCTGCGCCTGGACTGCCGCGACCTGTCCATCGATCCCGTGCCGCTCGAGCTGGCCGGCTGGACACTGGCCGTGGCGCCGTCGGGCCACGAGCACACCCACGCGGGCTCGGGCTACAACGAGCGCCGGGCGGAGTGCCGCGCCGCCTGCGCGGCGCTGGGCATCGCGACGCTGCGCGACGCGCCGGCCGACGCCCCCGAGCGGCTGCCGGATCCGCTGGACCGCCGCGTGCGCCACGTGCTCACCGAGAACGCCCGCGTCGACGCCGCGGTGGCCGCGCTGCGCGCCGGCGACCTTCCCGGCCTCGGCGCCCTGCTCGACGCCTCCCACGCGAGCCTGCGCGACGACTACGAGGTCTCGGTCGACGCCGTCGAGCGGACCGTCGCGCGCCTGAAGGCAGCGGGCGCCGCGGGCGCGCGCATCGTCGGCGGCGGCTTCGGCGGCTCGGTCCTCGCCCTCTTCCCGCCCGACGCGCCGCCGCCGGCCGGTGCCACGGCCGTCGAGCCGGCGGCCAGCGCACGGCTACTGGACTAGCCTTCCGCGGTCGTGGAAGCACGGCTGCTCATCTCCTGCCCCGACCGCCACGGCATCGTCGCGGCGGTGTCCGGCTTCCTCGCCTCGCGCGACGCCAACATCGTCTCGTCTGACCAGCACTCGACCGATCCCGAGGGCGGCACCTTCTTCATGCGGATGGCGTTCACCATCGGCGCGATCGGCGAGGACTTCGCGCGCGCGTTCGCCGACGAGGTGGCCGCGCGCTTTGCCATGGACTGGCACCTCGACGATGCCGGCCGCGCCAAGCGCGTGGCGGTGCTGGTCTCGCGTGAGGACCACTGCCTGCTCGACCTCCTGTGGCGCCGGCGGCGCGGCGAGCTGAACTGCGAGATCCCGCTGGTGATCTCCAACCATCCCGACCACACCGCCGACGTCGAGAGCTTCGGCGCGCGCTACGAGCACGTGCCGGTCGTCAAGGACGCGAAGCCGGCCGCCGAGGCGCGGATGCTCGAGCTGCTGGCCGGACAGGGGTTCGACCTCGTCGTGCTGGCGCGCTACATGCAGATCCTCAGCGGCGACTTCCTCGAGGGGATCGGCGCGCCGGTGATCAACATCCACCACTCGTTCCTGCCCGCCTTCGCCGGCGCCGACCCCTATCGCCGCGCGAAGGAGCGCGGCGTCAAGGTCATCGGCGCCACCGCCCACTACGTGACCGAGGACCTCGACGCCGGCCCGATCATCGAACAGGACGTCGTCCGCGTCACCCATCGAGAGAACGTGGATGCGCTCGTGCGCATCGGGCGCGACGTCGAGCGTACGGTGCTCGCGCGCGCGGTCGGCCTACATCTGGAAGACCGAGTTCTCGTGCACGAGAACCGGACCGTCGTCTTCTGAGGTGCTGCTGGGGCGCGCGGCCTCCAGGAGGGCGGCGACGTGTTCGGCGAGCTGGTCGCGCAGGTCGTCGGCGACGAGGTTGCCGTGCTCGTCGAAGTGCGTGTGGGCCTGCATGACCGGCAGCTCGCGATCGACGACGTCGGCGCCGATGGCGGCGAGCACCTTGCGTAGCTCGGCCTGCGCCCAGACCGCGCCGAAGAGGCTCGTGCTGGCGCCGATGACGGCCGCGGGCTTGCCGCGCAGCACCGTGGTGGCGACCGGGCGCGACACCCAGTCCAACGCGTTCTTGAGCACGCCGGGGATCGAGTGGTTGTACTCCGGGGTCGAGATCAGGAGGGCGTCGGCGCGGGCGATCGCCTGCTTGAGCTCCTCGAGCGCCGGGGCGTGGTGGCCGGCGTCCTCCTCGTCCTGGTCGTAGGGCGGGATGTCGCGGAGGTGCTCGAAGAGCTCGAACTCCACGCCGGGCGGCAGCAGCTCAGCCGCCGCCCGCAGGAGCGCCGTGTTGTGCGAACCGCGCCTCAGGCTCCCCGAGATGCCGAGGATCCGCACCGATCTACGCCTCCTTACGGCGCATCTCGAGGTGCACCGTCAGCGTGACCTCGTCGCCGATCGCCATGCCGCCCTTGGGGAGCGGGGCGTTCCAGTTGAGCTCGAAGTCGTTCTTGTCGACCTTGGTCTCGAGCTGGACGCCGACGACCTCGATGTCGGCCACGTTGACGGCCGGGCCGATGACGATGCCGGTCGCGTGCACGGGCTTGGTGACGCCCTTGACCGTGAGGTCGCCGTCGACCTCGATGGCCTCGCCCTCCCCACGGCGCACCGCCGTCGAGACGAAGGTGATGCTGGGATGGTTGGCGACGTCGAAGAAGTCCGGCGACAGGACGTGCGCACGGAAGTCCGGCAGCTCGATGTCGACCGACTCGACGGGGACCGTCCCGGTGAGGCGGATGTCGTCGCCGTCGACCTCGAGGCCGGCCTCGACCTGCTTGAACGAGGTCCGGTAGGTCGACACGGCCATGTGCTGGATGGCAAAGGTGGCCGTCGAATGAATCGGATCGGCAACCCACGACCCGGACAGCGTGCTCGGCGTGGTGGCGCTCATCTGGTTTCAGCCCTCCTCAGACTGGTGAAAACCTTACAGGTTGTGCGCGCAACAACGTAGCATAGTTGTTGCATATACAACAGTCTTGCCGGCAAACCTTCCGTTACGCCCGCCCATCGCGCTCCAATGCTGCCCGGACGGCGGCCGCCCCAGGCGCGATTTCCGGCGACAAGCGGCCAAGGAGATCCCGCCAGCCCGGCTGCAGGGCAATCGCGGCGCGCACGCGATCCAGGCCCGTCGGCAGGTCGCCCGCCTGCGCGGCGGCCAGCCCGGCCCAGAACAGCAGCTCGTGGTTGCCGGGCGCCATCTCGCTGGCCAGCCGATAGCGCTCGCCCGCCTCGTCGTGGCGGCCCTCGCCGACGAGCTGGTCGCCCTCGCCGGCCATCGCGTAGGCGTCCGAGAGGTCGAGCAGGCGGTCCATCTGCGCCAGCGGCTCCGGGTCGTCGTCGACGCGCAGGTCCACCGTGCGCTGCCACGCCTCGCCCTCCGCCGGCGCCACGACCAGCGCCGCCGACTGGCGCCCGCGGGCGTCGCCGCCGCGCGCCTCGGCTGCGTGCAGCGCCGCGAGCAGCCGCCGCGCCAGCGGGCCGCTGGCCGCCTCGAAGGCATGCGCCATCGCCGGCCAGACCTCGGGCGAGCCCATCATGTTGGCCTGCGCGCTGAACTGGTGGCCGCTCTCGTGGCCCGCGTAGGCGATGCAGCCGTCGCCCGTGTGGGTGGCGATGTTGCCGTGGGCGTCGGCGACCGCGACCTGGCGGAAGCGCGCTAGGTCGTCGGCGGCGACGAGCTCGTCGAGCGCGTCATGGGCCCGCGCGCCGGAAGCGAGCCGGTCGAGGGCGTGTGGGCCGTATGCGGGCTCGACGATCGATTGCGTCGCCACCGCTCCCACGCCGGGCCGCAGCCACGGCACCATCTGGCCCACGGCGAACCAGTGCGACTGCACCGCGACGCCGAGCTCGCCCGTGTCCGGGTCCCGCGCCACGATCGAGTAGGTCCCGCGCCGCAGCATGGCGCGCAGAGACTATCGTCGGACGAGATGGCAACCGATGGCCCCATCCTCGAGCGCGTGCGCGCGATCCCGCCCGGGTTCGTGCGCGCCTACAGCGACCTCTCCCCCGGCGCGCCGCGCCACGCCGGCGCGGTCCTGAGCGCCTGCGACGATCCGAGCGTGCCCTGGCACCGCGTGGTGCGCGCCGACGGCTCGCTGGCCAAGGGCGACCGCCAGCGCGCGCTGCTCGAGGCCGAAGGCGTCCCGTTCCGCGGCGCGCGTGTCGACATGGCGGTTGCGCGAGTGCCCCTGTAGCAGGGTCGCGGGCGAGTTCCTGGAACCTATGGCGATGGCCCTCGGGGCACTGCGACCTGTGCGCGACATGGCGATCGATCTCGGGACCGCCAACACCGTCGT
>DATBKW010000008.1:0-16885 GCA_036555665.1 Solirubrobacteraceae bacterium
GGGCATCGTCCTGTCCGAGCCGTCGGTCGTCGCGATGGACGAGCGCACCGGCGAGGTCGTCGCCGTCGGCGCCGACGCCCAGCGCATGATCGGCCGCACGCCGGCGCCGTGCTCAGCGGCTGCGACGACCCGAGCGTCCCCTGGCACCGCGTCGTGCGCGCCGATGGATCGCTGGCCAAGGGCGCCCGCCAGCGGGCTCTCCTCGAGGCCGAAGGCGTGCCCTTCCGCGGCGCGCGCGTCGACATGACCGTTGCGCGGGTGCCCCTCTAGCAGGGTTCGAGCCCGGCGTCGGGGAACCTATGGCGATGGCACTGGGGTCGCTCAGACCTGTCCGCGACGTGGCGATCGACCTCGGGACCGCCAACACCGTCGTGCACGTGCACGGGATGGGCATCGTCCTGTCCGAGCCGTCGGTCGTCGCGATGGACGAGCGCACCGGCGAGGTCGTCGCCGTCGGCGCCGACGCCCAGCGCATGATCGGGCGCACCCCCGCGCAGATCTCCGCGACGCGCCCGCTGCGCCACGGCGTCATCGCCGACTTCGAGGTGACCGAGGAGATGCTGCGCCACTTCATGCGCAAGGTCCTCGGGCGCCGGCGCGCGCACCCGCGGCTCGTGGTCTGCGCGCCCACGGGCATCACCGAGGTCGAGCGCCGCGCGGTCGAGGAGGCGGCGATGTCGGCCGGCGCGCGCCGCGTGCACCTCATCGAGGAGCCGATCGCCGCGGCCATCGGCGCCGGCCTGGCGATCGCCGAGCCCATCGGTCGCATGGTCATCGACGTCGGCGGCGGCACGAGCGAGGTCGCGGTGATCTCGATGGGCGGCGTCGTGCTCTCGCGCTCGGTGCGCATCGGCGGCTACGACCTCGACGACGCGATCGCGGCCCACATCCGCACCGAGCACGTGATGGCGGTCGGCTCGCAGACCAGCGAGGCGATCAAGCTCGCCGCCGGCTCGGCGTCCGCGCTCGACGAGGAGCTCGTCACGTCGGTCCGCGGCCGCGACCTGCTCTCCGGGCTGCCGCGCGAGATCGAGCTCAACAGCGCCGAGATCCGCGGCGCGCTCGAGGCGCCGCTGTCGGAGATCCTCGCCGCCGTCCACGCCACGCTCGAGGAGACGCCGCCGGAGCTGGCCGGCGACATCGCGCGCGACGGCATCCTGCTCGCGGGCGGCGGCGCGCTGCTGCGCAACTTCGACCTGCGCGTCGAGGCGGAGACGGCGATGCGCGCGCGGCTGGCCGACTCGCCGCTGACCTGCGTGGCGGTCGGCGCCGGCCACGCGCTCGAGGAGCCCGACGCGCTCTGGCGGGCCTCGCCGCGACGGCGCCGGTAGCGTCCGGGCGATGTGGCTGCAGCGTGAGATCACCCTCGAGCCGCGCCCGCGCGGCTTTCACCTCGTCACGCGCGAGGTCGTCGCCGCCTTGCCCGAGCTGCGCGAGCTCGAGGTCGGCCTCTGCCACCTGTTCATCCTGCACACCTCGGCCTCGCTGACGCTCAACGAGAACGCCTCGCCCGACGTGCGCCGCGACTTCGAGACGTGGTTCAACGACGCGGTGCCCGAGCGCTTCGCCTGGGAGCACACGATCGAGGGGCCCGACGACATGCCGGCGCACGTCAAGGCCTCGCTGCTGGGACCGTCGCTGTCGATGCCGATCTCCGAAGGGCACCTCGCGCTCGGCACCTGGCAGGGCATCTACCTCTGCGAGCACCGCGACCGCGGCGGCGCGCGCTCGCTGGTGGCCACGCTCACCGGTCAGTCGCGCGGCGAGCCGTAGCGCATCGCGCGCAGCTCGCGCACGTCCGCCGAGACGCCGCGCGGCGCGGGCGCGATCAGGTCGGGCTCGATCGCGGTGACGACCGTCGCACCCTCGACGACGTCGACGCGCGATGCGCGCGCCCGCGGACGGGCCGAGACGACGCGCTCGAGCTCCATATCGCGGAACAGCAGCCCGACGCCGTCGTCGACGAGCCACCCCGGCGCCAGCGTGCCCGCGCAGACCGCGCGCAGGTAGACCGGGCGCCGCGACGGCTGCCCGTCGGCGTGGACGGACAGCGACCCGGGCAGGAAGCCCAGTCCGGGCGTCGGCTGCGGCGCGCCGGCCGACGTCGTCACCCCGCCCTGGAACCAGCACATCGCGCCCGCGCTGAGGCCGGCGAGCACGACGCCGCGCTCCCACGCGTCGCGCAGCAGCCGGTCGAGGCCGTGGACCTGCCAGATCGCCAGCAGGTTGCGCATCGAGCCGCCGCCGACGTAGACGACGTCCTGCGAGAGGACGATGTCGCGCAGCGGGCGGCGCACGTCGGCCAGGCGGAACAGCGACAGGACCTCGGGCTCGCACGGGCGGTCGCCGAAGGCCGCGTGGAAGCGGGCGATCTGCTCCTGCGGGTCACCGCTCGCCGTCGGCAGGAAGAGGATCCGCGGCACCGGGCTGCCGGCGAGCTGCAGGACGAGCTCGTCGAGCGCCGGGTCCCCCGGCTGGGCGGTGAAGCCGCCGCCCCCCAGCGCGAGGATCGTCCTCACGCGGCCAGCGCCACGGGCGCCCCGAGGTCGACGGTCGCCAGGCGGCGCTCGACGACGCGCTCGCCGCGCCGCGCCACGTGCCAGCCGCGCTTGCCCGGGCGCGACGCGACGGCGCGGTGCAGCTCGGTGCCGACGAAGTGCAGCGCCGCACCGTCGTCGGCCGCGTAGCCGGCGCACATCCCGTCGCGCACGAAGCGCCGGTACTCCTGGCGGCGCGCCGGCTCGCCGTCGTAGTGCACGCAGTTGGAGTGCGGCAGCAGGCCGAGGCCCTCGACGCGCCGCGGCGCACCGTGGAAGGCGGTCACCGCCTCGGCGAACCAGCACAGCGAGCCGGCGCTCAGCCCGCACAGCACGACGCCGCGTCGCCATGCCTCGGCGAGCGCGAGGTCGATCCCGTGGGCACGCCACGTCCCCAGCAGGCTCACGACCGAGCCGCCGCCCACGTAGACGAGATCCTGGGCGAGCAGGTGCTCGGCGGGGTCGCCCGTCGCGGCGGTTCGGTCGCGGCGAAACAGCGAGAGATGGCTGGGCTCGCAGCCCAGGGCCGCGAACGTGCGGTAGAAGCGCACGATGTAGTGGTCGGCGTCGCCGGAGGCTGTCGGGACGAAGCAGACCTTGGGCCTCTGCACGCCGGTCAGCCGCAGGACGTAGTCGTCGAGCAGCGGGTTGCCCGCGTCCATCGAGAACCCGCCACCGCCGAACGCCACGATCTGAGGCGGTCGCTCCTGCATGCCGCGGAGGGTAGGCGCGCGCGGGCGACCCGCCCTCCGCCCGCCGGTCCCAGCCCGATCGACCCGCTGTCCTACGCGCTCGCGGGCTCGCGACCGCGCGGCTCGCTCTCGGGATGGTCGGCGGCGACATCGCGCGCCATCCGCGTCAGCAGGTCGGCGAGATCGGCCTCGCGCTCGGGCGACCAGCCGTCGAGCAGCTCGGCGAGGCGCTCGCGGCGGGCCGCGACCAGCCGGTCGTACGCGTCGCGCCCCGTGGCGGTCAGCACCGCGCCGTCGGGCGGCCCCTCGATGTAGCCCAGGTCGCGCAGCTCGTCGATCCGCGCGGCGACGCGCTCGCGGTCGACGCCGCGCGCGTCGGCGATCGTCTGCGCGTCGGTCGGCTCGCCCTCGCCCACGCGCACGAGGACCCAGCACTGCCGCATCGTGAGGTCGACACCGGCGCGCGCGACGATCTGCTCGAGGATGCGCTCGCGGCTGTCGCGCCGGGCCAGCGTCGACAACGCGCGCTCGATCTCCGCCACCGGGTCGTGGTGCTTGGGCGTGGCGAACGCCTCGCCGACCCCGGTCGCCTCGACCGTCCGCCGCAGCGGCCGCTCGGGCAGCAGCCAGGCCAGCACGAAGGCCACCGCGGCGATCGGCGCGCAGACGAGGAAGACGGTGTCCAGTGCGCTGGCGTAGGCGTCGAGGAACGGCGCCTTGATCGCCGCCGGCAGGTCGGCCACGCTCGCGTGCGTCACGCGCCCCGACGATGCGGCAGCCGGCAGGCCGGGGATCTGCGCGAGCTCGTGGGCGAGGCGGTTGGAGAAGATCGCGCCGCAGATCGCGACCCCGAAGCAGCCGCCGATCGAGCGGAAGAACGTCGCACCCGCCGTGGCGACGCCGAGGTCCTTGTAGTCGACGTCGTTCTGGACGGCGAGCACGAGCACCTGCATGACCAGCCCGAGCCCGAGGCCGACCACCACCATGTCGAGCGCGCGCATCGTCGGACTCGTCCCCGGGCTCATGTTCGCCAGCAGCAGGAAGCCGACGACCAGCAGCGCGGTGCCGACGATCGGGAACGGCTTGTAGCGGCCCCAGCGGGCGATGATCTGCCCGCTGCCGACCGAGGTGACGAGCAGGCCGAGCACCAGCGGGATGAGCTGCAGGCCCGACGAGGTCGGCGACGCGCCGTCGACGACCTGCAGGAAGAGCGGCAGGTAGGTCGTTGCGCCGAACAGCGCCAGGCCGACGATGAAGCCCATCGCGCTGGCGATCGTGAAGACGCGGCTGGAGAACAGGCCCAGCGGCAGGACCGGCTCGACCGCGCTGCGCTCGACGGGGATGAGCAGCGCGGTGGAGATCACGGCGATCGCGCCGAGCCCGATGATCTGCCACGAAGCCCAGTCGTAGGTCTGGCCGCCGAGGCTCGTCGCCAGCACGAAGCAGCCGGCGGCGAGGCTGAGCAGGATCGTGCCGCGCACGTCGATGTTCGCCTCGCGCCGCTCGGTCGGCGCGCGCAGCGCGATCGCGATGACGCCGAGCGCGACCAGGCCGATCGGGATGTTGACGTAGAAGATCCAGCGCCACGAGGCGTTGTCGACGAGGAAGCCGCCGATGAGCGGACCGAGGACGCTGCTCAGCCCGAAGACGGCGCCGAAGAGCCCCTGGTAGCGGCCGCGGTCCCGGGGTGGGACGACGTCGCCGATGATCGCCTGGGCCAGCACGATGAGCCCGCCGCCGCCGAGCCCCTGCAGCGTGCGGAAGGCGATCAGCTCGCCCATGCCCTGCGCCAGCCCGCACAGCGCCGAGCCGATCAGGAAGATGACGATGGCCGATTGGAAGAGGCGCTTGCGGCCGTAGAGGTCGCCGAGCTTGCCGTACAGCGGCGTGGAGATCGTCGAGGCCAGCAGGTAGCCGGTGACGACCCACGAGAGCTGGTTGACGCCGCCGAGCTCGGCCGTGATCGTCGGCAGTGCGGTGGCGACGATCGTCGAGTCGAGCGCCGCGAGGAGCACGGCGAGCATGAGCGCGCCGAAGACGACGAACACCTCGCGGCGCGGGCGCGTCGCGGGGACCGGGAGCGCGGCCGCGTCCGCGGACATGGGCACAGGCTAGGTCATCGGCCGCGCCACACCGGATCGCGCTTCTCGGCGAAGGCGATGGCGCCCTCGCGCGCGTCCTCGGAGGCGAACACGGGCCCCGCCAGCTCGCCCTGGCGCTGCCAGAAGTCCTCCTCACTCCAGTCGAACTGCTGCTGGAGGATCGCCTTGGTGGCGTCGAGCGCCAGCGGGCCGTTCTTGGCGATCGCGGCGGCCAGCTCGAGCGCGCCGTCGAGCGCCTTGCCGCCGTCGGTCACGCGGTTGACCAGTCCGAGCTCGTAGGCGCGCTCGGCGGTGATCGGGTCGCCGGTGAGGGCCAGCTCCATCGCGAGGCCGTAGGGCAGCCGGTGCGGCAGGCGCAGAAGCGCGCCGGCCGCGGCCACGAGCGAGCGCTTGACCTCGGGGATGCCGAGACGGGCGCCGCTCGCCGCCACGATCAGGTCGCAGGCCAGCGCGACCTCGAGACCGCCCGCCAGCGCGAAGCCCTCGATCGCCGCGATGAGCGGCTTGCGCGAGGCGCGCTGCGCGATGCCGGCAAACCCCCGGTCGCCGACCCAGCCGCGCTCGCCGGCGACGAACGCCTTGAGGTCCATGCCCGCGCAGAAGCCCGGCGCCGCGCCGGTGAGCACGCCGACGGCGAGCTCGTCGTCGGCGTCGAGCGCATCGAGCGCGGCGGCCACGCCCTGGGCCAACGCGAGGTTGACGGCGTTGCGCGCCTCGGGGCGGTTGAGCGTGATGACCAGGACGCTCTCGCGGCGCTCGGTGAGGACGGGCTCGTCGCGCATGGCCGGGCACCCTATCGGCGCCGGTGATGTCTGCCGCCGACGCGGTGGATGTCGCTATGACGTTCGGCGCCGGGTTGATCGGGGTGCGCGGTCGGCCCCTTCGACCACGCACCCCGCACGGCACGTCCCCGATTCCGTTCGGACCCCCGGACGCGCCTGTCCCCCCATCAACCCGTGCCTTGTCCCCAATCACCCCCTTGACTCCAGCGACGGCAACCGGCCTTGCCGGCCGGGGCGCTTGTATCCGAGCGCGGACTGGATGCTCGACGGGCGCCACAGGGCTCCGCCGCGCAGGGTGGGAATCTGCTCGGCGTTGAGCCGTTCGGCGATCTCGCGCAGGCTCATGCCATCCGACCGCATCGCGGCGATCTGATCGAGCAGCTCCGGGCGATCCCGGACCGCAGGCCGCCCGTTGCCACGGGCGTGCTCGTTCCCGTTCTCGGCGGCCCGGCTCCCGGCGTCGTCGTCGTAGCCGCCCAGCGCGATCAGGGTGGCCGCGACCTGCCGCCCTTCGGGCGTCGACGTGTCGAGGTCGAGGTCCAGCGCGACGAGTGTCGCGTCGGCGTCGCGGAACCAGGCGACGAGATTGGCGAGCTCCTGGCGTGACCCCGTGAAGCTCCGCAGGTCGCTGACGACCAGCCCGCGGGCATGGCCCTCCGCGATCTGGTCGAGCGAGTGGACCAGCCCCGGGCGCTCGAGCGATCGCCCGCCCTGGGAATCGCACACGATCTCGATCAGCTCCCTCCCGGACTCCTGGCACGCCCGCGTGATGGCCGCGGCCGCGCGGTCGTGCTCGTCCGCCGTGTCACCGGCGGCCATGGTCATGTAGCCGATCACCGCCTCGCGTGCGCGCTGCGTCGCCGCCGCGGGTTCCGGCCCCGGCTCCGCGACACTCTTGCGGCGCGCCAGCCACCGCCGCAGTGCGACGAGGCCGGCCCCCGCGAGCAAGGCGAGCGCGGCCAACAGGACCACGGTCGCGAGCGAGTCGGGATTCGAGGTGTGCAGCGGCGCGGCCGGCGTCGTCGAGGCCGGGCTCGGTGCCGGTGCAGGCGCGGCCGGCGCCGGCGCGGCCGGTGTCGCCGCGGGCTTCGGCGTCGCCGCGGGCTTCGGCGTGGCCGCCGTCGCTGCGGGCTTCTCCGACCGGGATGGCGGCCGTGCGAGGCCGAGCGCGCGGCGCGTGCGCGGTCCGACGACGCCGTCGACGCTCAGTCCGCGGGCAGCCTGCAGCCGCCGGACGGCGGCGGCCGTCAGCGGCCCGAAGCGGCCGTCGGCGCCGGGCGCGCCGACGCTGTAGCCCCGGCGGTGCAGCGCGCGCTGGATCCGGCGCACCTGAACGCTCGGCTTGCCGCGCATGCCGTCGCCCTGCGACAGCGTCCGCACCGGCACGGGATCCGCCGCGGCCGCCGGAGCGCTGCAATACAGCGCCACGAGCGCGACGATCGCTGTGATGGTGGTTATGACACTCGCCCTATTGCCACGGGCGGGCGGTTGGATGGTCATGACACTCCCTTTCGAAACGGCTCTGCGGAGCGCCGGCGCGCTCAGCGCGCGCAGACGCGGACTATGAGCACCGCGAGGGAGTGCTCAGCCAGGCCGTTGCAGAAGGGGCGTGAAGCCCGCGGGGCCAGTCAGGGTCGGCCGCAGGCGGTAACGGCGAAGCTCGCCGCACGCGAGGGCCAGGAGAACGATGATGACGTCGCACCACAGCGCCGAGGACAGACCGCCGGGCGCCGTGCTCCCGGCGCCGAAGCCGGCGCTGCCGGGCGGGCCGGGCGGCGCCGGTCCCTTGCCACCGCCACCGGGGGCCGCCGGGGAGGGCTTCGTCGCGGCGCCGCCCGCTCCCGGCCTCGGCCGGGAGGCGAGCGCCGTGCGGTCAGACGGCGTCATGAGCAGCGGCCGGTTCGCCTGCTCGGCGGCCGACATGCGTGGCATCAGAGCGGCAGGCGCGCCGCTTGCCATGATCGCGGCGATGACCGGCAGGCGCGGACCGTCCACCGCGGCGCCGGGCGTCGGCGGTTGCGGATCGTTTGGCTGCGCCTCATCGGCGGGCGTCGGGACGGCGGTGGGAGCCGGCGTGGCGGACGGCGGGAGCGGCTGCGTGGGCGGCGGGCCGCCGGTTGTCAGGGCCGGGGCGGCGGCGGGCGTCGCGCTCGCGCCACCGGCGGCCGACGTGGTATCGCTGGCGCTCTGAGGCTGTGCCGGCGCCGGCGTCGCCGGCGCCACGGCGGGCGGCTGGTCGGCCGGCGCCGGAGCCTTGTCCGTGGCGGTCGGCGTAGCGGCATCGGCTGCCGGCGCCGGGGTCGCCGCGGGCGGCGCCGGCTCGGGCGCTGGGGCCGGCGGCGGAGCAGGATCGGCCGCGGGCGCGGGGGCAGGATCGGCTGCCGCGGGCGGCGGCGACGCCGGAGGCGGCGGGTCGGCCGGCGGCGGGGCGACCGGGGTCGGGTCGACGACCGGATCGACCGTGGCGGCGGGTGTTTCTGGCGCAGGGACACCCGCCGCCGGACCCGGGTCCGGAGTTGGTTCGGTCGGCGGCGCCGGCGGATCGGTCGGCGAGGCCGGCGGATCGAAGGGCGGATCGGTCGCCACCACCGGCGGATCGCTCGGCGCCGCAGGCGGATCGAACGGCGGATCGGTCGCCACCACCGGCGGATCCAACGGGGGGTCGCTCGGCCCCGCGGGCGGATCGAACGGCGGATCGGTCGCCACCGCCGGCGGATCCAACGGCGGGTCGCTCGCCGCCGGCGGGTCGACCACCGGATCGCTCGGCGCCACCGGAGGGTCGAGAGGCGGGTCGTTCACCGCCGCAGGCGGGGCCGGCGCGGGGTCGCCCGACGCCGCACCCGTCTCGGGCAGCGGATCATTGGCCGCGCCGCCCGACTCGCCGGCGGGCTCGGACGCCCCCTGCGGCGGGTCGGACTGGGTCGGCGTCTCGACGACCGGATCGCTCGCCGCCCCACCAGACTCGCCGGCGGGCTCGGACGTCGCCTGCGGCGGGTCGGACTGGGTCGGCGTCTCGGCAACCGGATCGCCCGCCGCGCCACTCGACTCGACCGCGTCGAGCGCCGCCTGAGCCGGGTCGCCCACCGCGACTGGATCGTCCGCGAGTGCGGCGGAGGCTCCGGCTGCGAGGAGCAGGAGGGCGGTCAGGAGGGACAGCACCGCGCGGCGAATCACGGCCGCACGGAACCGCGGCGCGTGGTCAACGCCGGTCGCCCTCCAACCTCGAACTGCGACTTTGCCGTACGGCAAAGGCCCCCAATCCCCCGATTGCGTGCGCCGCGATGCTGCCACGAACGGCGAGCGCCGACGCGCCAAGATAAGAAACGCCGGGCGTCGAACGATCCCCACGACCGTCGCGTCGCTGACACCGCGCGACCGGTGCGGCGCGACATGTCCGCAACGGCGTCTTGCGTACAAACTGAGATTCCCGATGGCTATGCGGCGAACAGCGTGAGGTCGGGCTCGCGCTCGCCGCGCAACACCTCGAGGTCGACCTCGACCCACGCGATGTCGCGCGCCTCGGCGAGCACCCGCGCCTGCGGTTTGACGACCTGCGCCGCGAGCACACCGCGGCACGCCGCCATCGCCGGATCGAGGCGGATCCGCTCCAAATAGCGACTGAGCTGCTCGACGGCATCGATCGTTCCGACACGCTTGATCTCGACCGCGACCCAGCCGTCGTCCTCGTCGCGGCACATCAGATCGACCGGGCCGATGTCGGTCGGCCACTCGCGGCGCACCAGGCGAAAGCCCTCGCCGCACCACTCCGGCGCGCCGGCCAGCGCCTCCTGCAGGTCGGCCTCGACGCCGTCCTTCTCGAGCGCCGCCGCCTCGCCCATGTCGTGCGTGACGTCGGAGAGGACCTCGGCGATGCGGATGTCCAGGCGGTCCTCGGTGCTGCCGGCCCGCTTGCGCACGACGATGCGATCGGGGTCCTCCTCGATCACGGTCGGAGGCGTCATCCAGTTGCTCGGCTTGAACCCGCCGTGATCGGCGTGGACCATCACCGAACCGTCGCTCTTGACCATGATCAGCCGCAGCGCCTCGGGCAGGACGGCGGACAGGCGGCCCGAATACCGGACCTCGCAGCGGGCGACGATGAGGCGCATGGGGCCGCGGAGCTTACGGGCGCCCCCAGACAAAAAAGAAGGCCCCGACATCCGTGCGGGGCCTACCCAACCGTGATCGGCAGGTGCCCGGGCGATCTTGAGCCCTGTTCGTGATGTTGGCGCGTTGGCGCTCTCGGCGCCGCGCCCCTACCTCGCCACCCGCGCGCCCGCCGTGCGCAGGCCGGTGTTCGCCGTCCGCTCCCCCAGCGCCAGGTGGGGCTCGGGCGGCTCGGCGCCGGCCAGCCAGCGCTCTACGCGCTCGGCCAGCGCCGGCCCGTGCTTGAACGCGTGGCCCGAGCCGCCGCCCAGGAGCCAGACGCGGCCGTCGTGCTCGGGGTGCGGGGCGACGAGGAAGTTCGAGTCGGCCGTGATCTCGTACTGGCACGCACGGTGGCCGACCAGCGGCGCGTTCGCCAGGGCCGGAAAGCGGTGGGCCACGTACGCGCGCGCGAGGCGCTCGTGCTCGGGCACCGCCACGCGCTCCATCGTCTCGGCGTCGCAGTCCGGGCCGTCGACGTCGGGTGAGACCTTGACTCCGCGGCCGTCGAGGTCGCCGAGGCCGTAGGCGGCGCCGTCGTAGTCGACCCAGCCCGGCACGCCGGGCGTGCGCCACGGCGCGGGTGCGCCGAAGTAGAAGACGTCCTGGTGGGTGACGCGCAGGGCGAGCAGCCCGGGAAACAGCCCCGGCAGCCAGGCGCCGCACGCCCACACGACCCGGTCGGCCTGGTGGCGGCGCCCGTCGTGGAGGACGACGGCAGCGCCGTCGGGCCGCGCCTCGGCGAGCACGAACTCGGCGCCGGCGTCGACCGCCTGGGCGGCCAGCGCCTTGACGGCGTCGCGCGCGCGCAGGATGCCGGCCTCGGGCTCGAAGAGCGTGAACCGCACGTCATCGGTGGCCACGCTCGGGAACACGTCGGTCGCGTCGATCCGCTCGCACGGGATGCCCTCGGCGCGCAGCGTCGCCTCGCTGAGTGCCTCCCAACCGTCATGGCGGCGGGCCAGCCAAGCCACTCCGCAGGCCACCACCAAAGCCGGATCGACCTCGTGCCACAGCGCCCAGGCGCGACGCGCCGACCGCGTATGCCACGTGTCCGCCGCATGCGAGCAGCGGATGATCCGCGACTCGTCGCCCGACCCGGCGCGCACGTGCCCGGGTGCGACGCGCTCGACGAGCACCACGTCCCAGCCCGCGAGCGCGCACTGGCGGGCCAGCGAGGCGCCTAGCACGCCGGCGCCGACGACGACGATCGAGGGCCGGTCGCTCACGGGCAGAGCGGGCGGTCGGCCGCGACCTTGGCGCGCACGGGCGCGAGGACGGCGGCGTGGGCAGGGAGGAAGCCGTCGGGCTGGTCGCCCGGCATGCGCCGGTGGGCGATGAAGGCGACGTAGGCCGAGGTGCTCGCCGCCAGCCGTGGGTTACACGCGCGGAGAGCGGCGACCTGGGCGTCGACCTGACCGGGCGTCAGCTCGATGCCCCAGCCCGAGCTCAGCCCGGGCCGCAGGAACGGCGCGCCCGCGTGGGGATCGGTGAGCAGCGAGATCCCCTGGGCGACCGCCACGACCATGGCGAGCGCGGCCACCGCGCCTGCGAGCCTGGCGACGACTCGCGCCGAGCCCGCGCGCGCCACGGCAAGCCCCCACGCCGCGCCGGCGACCGCCAGCGGCGCCAGCAGCGCCTCGGCCGGGACGAGCACGTTGAGCCCGGTCCCGTTCTTGGCGGTGGTCAGGATGGTCGCGCCCATCGCGACGCTCAGCGCGGCGAGCGTCAGCACGAGCCGCGGCCGGTACCCGCGCGCGCGCAGCACCACGGCGCAGGCAGCGGGCACGACCAGCCACACGAGCGTCCACGCCCCCTGCGCCCACACGCCGGCCAGGTTCGACAGGCCGCGATAGCCGGACTGCGACTGCGCCCGCATAGTGTCGCGCCACAGGCCGTCGCCGAAGACGGCAGCCGACAGCACGACCTCCACGAGCAGCACGCCGACGGCCCAGCGCGCCGCACGGCCGCGATCGCTCGCGCACAACACCAGCACCGCGGCCGGCAGCAGGTAGGGCACCTTCACGAAACCGCACACCCCCGCAAGCGCGCCCACGACGGGGGCGCGATCGGGTCGGTCGGCGAGCACGGCGCCGGCCAGCAGCAGCACGGGCGCGAGCAGCTCCGGCGTCAGGGCCCCGCCGGCATGGACCTGCCACGGGGTGAGCAGGGAGACCGGCGCGGCCAGGGCGGTCGCGGTCGCGCTGCGCGTCATCCGCCACACGGCCAGCGCGGCGAGCAGCGCGGCCGCGAGCTGGAGCAGGCCCATGGCGAAGCGCAGCCAGGTGATCCCGTCGTGGATCGCCAGCAGCCCGGCGCCGACGAGGAACAGCGGCGGCGGCTGCGCGGCGACCAGGTCGCCGTACAGGTCGCCGCCGTGCAGGAACATCCGCGCGGTCAGCGCGTACACGCCCTCGCTCGGCTCCCACGAGCCGTGGCTGCGGGCAACCTGCACGAGGACGAACGCCAGCGCGCCGAGGAATATCGCCCCGATCGTCGCGATCGCCTCGGGCCGCAGGCGCGCCGACCACCCTGGCGGGGAGGAGAGCGCCATGCCCGCGACCCTACTCGCACGCTAGGTTCAGAGGCATGTCCCGCACCGTCGCCTCGATCATCGCCGGCCGCCCGGCCACGGACGCCCCCGGCGGCCGCGAGCCCTCGACCAACCCCGCCGACGTCGACGACGTCGTCGCCGACGTCCTGCTCGGCGATGCCTCGACGTTCGTCGCCGCCTGCGAGGCGGCGCGCGCCGCGCAGCGCGAGTGGGCGGCGGTGCCGGCGCCGGTGCGCGGCCGCGCGATCCAGCAGGTCGGGCGGCTCGTGGAGGACAACAAGGAGGCCCTCGCGCGGCTGGTGACGCGCGAGATCGGCAAGCCCTACGCCGAATCGCTCGGCGAGGTGCAGGAGATCGTCGACACCTGCAACTTCTTCCTCGGCGAGGGCCGGCGCCTCTATGGCCAGACGGTGCCGTCGGAGATGCCCGACAAGCAGCTGTTCACCTTCCGCACCCCTGTCGGCGTGGCGGCGATCGTGACCGCGGGCAACTTCCCCGTCGCCGTGCCGTCGTGGTACCTGGTGCCCGCGCTGCTGTGCGGCAACGCCGCGGTGTGGAAGCCGGCCGAATACGCGCCGGCGACCTCCGAGGCGTTGGCCCAGCTCTTCCTGCACGCCGGCCTGCCCGACGGCGTCCTCAACCTCGTCCTCGCCGACGGCCCGCAGACCTTCGCCGGCCTCGAGCAGGCGCTCGAGCGCCGGCTGGTCGACAAGGTCGGCTTCACCGGCTCGAGCGCGGTCGGCGCGCGGATCGGCGCGCTGTGCGGGCGCCACCTGCAGTCGCCGTGCCTGGAGCTGGGCGGCAAGAACCCGCTGGTGGTCATGGAGGACGCGGACCTCGACCTGGCCGTCGAGGGCGCGCTGTTCAGCGGCTTCGGCACCGCCGGCCAGCGCTGCACCTCGCTGGGCACCGTCATCGTCGACGAACGCGTGCACGACGAGTTCATGGCGCGCTTCAAGGCCGCCGTCGAGGGCGCCGCGATCGGCGACCCGTCGCAGGACGTCCTCTACGGCCCCATGATCCACGAGCGCTTCCTGCGCCGCTTCGAGGACGAGTGGCTGGGCCTTATCCGCGACCACCACAGCGTCCACGGGTCGTCGGGCACGGGGCGGATCACCGCCGCCAACCCGCGCCAGGGCTTCGTCGGCGACGATCCGGAGCGCGGCCTGTTCGTGCATCCCACGATCGTCGACGGCGTGCTCGCCGACGACGAGCTCGCCAACACCGAGACCTTCGGCCCGCTCGTCGGCGTCGCCGCGTTCGGCGACTTCGACGAGGCGATCGCCCTGGCCAACGGCCACGGCTACGGCCTGAGCGCGTCGATCTACACGACCAACCCCAAGCACGCCTTCCGCTACCGCGAGCGCATCGGCGCCGGGATGGTCAGCGTCAACAACTCCACCAGCGGCGCCGAGGCCCACCTGCCCTTCGGCGGCAACGGCCGCTCGGGCAACGGCTCGCGCCAGTCGGGCATGTGGGTGCTCGATCAGTTCACGCGCTGGCAGGCGCTCAACTGGGACTACGCCGGCAAGCTGCAGAAGGCCCAGATGGACGTCACCGACATCGACGCCGACGTCGACTTCCGCCTCGAGGAGTAGCCGCCCCGCGGCGCCGAACGTCCCGGATGTAACAACAGGATTGGTACGTCACGGACGTTCGGCGTTAGCTGGGGGGCGCCAGGCCCGGGCCGAACTCGGCGTACATCACCTGGTAGTCGACGATCTCCTCGATCTGCACCTCGGCAACGTCCGTCATGCGCTCGATGAAGCGCCTGCGCGACGCGAGGTTGGCCTCGGCCACCTCGCGGCTGGCCCAGAACGTCAGCCCGAGCGTCGTGCCCGGCCGCGACACCAGGAGGATCCCCTCGAACCCCTCGATGTCACGCAGCCAGCGCGCGAGCTCCTCGCCGATGATCGTCGCGTTGTCGATCGCCTGATCGCCGGTGGTCACGCGTGTGAGGCTGACGTGCACTGGTCAGGCCGGCCGATACCAGCGCGGCGAGGTCGTCGGCGGTGGCTGCAGCGCCGCGCCGGCGACGAGCACGCTCGGCTCGGGGTCGGCGAGGTGGCGCGCCAGCGCGTCGGCGAAGGCGTCGGTCAGGCCCTCGACGCGCTCGGCGCGCACGCCGAAGGCCTGGGCGAGCGCGACGAAGTCCGGGGCCAGCAGGTCGACGCCGTAGGTCTCGCGCTCCTGGCGACGCTGGTCGAAGCGCAGCATCCCGTAGCCGCCGTCGTCGACGATGACCGCGGTGAAGGGCAGGCGCTCCTGGGCCATTGTCGCCAGCTCGCCACAGGCAAAGAGAAAGCCGCCGTCGCCCGAGACACTGACCACCGGGCCGGCGCCCGACAGCGAGACGCCGAGCGCCTGCGGGAAGGCCGCGCCCAGCGTGCCCCAGCCCAGTGGGTAGACAAGGCGGCGCGGGGCCGTGAAGCGGTGAAAGCCACCGATCCAATAGCCGGGGATGCACATGTCGCAGACCACGACCGCCTCGGGCGGCAGGGCACGACCGAAGGCCGCGAGGAAGGCCATCTCCCGGGGGGCCTCGCGCTCGAGCCATTCGCGGGCGTGCGCGCGGACCGCGTCGAGGTCGGCCCAGGGCGCGTGCTCGGCGGCGGCGCCGGCCAGCGCCTGCGCGCCCGCCGCCGCACCGGCGTGCACGACGGCGTCGACGCGGTAGTTCTTCGCCGCGTCGGCCGGATCGACGTTGACGGCGACGAGCGCGGGCGGCTGCGGCTGGCGCCAGTTCTGCGTGTTGACGCCGTCGAGGTCGCTGCCGACCGCCACCACGAGGTCGGCCTCGTCCCACAGCGCGCCGGTCGCGGGCAGGTGCGTCGGCAGGCCGACCGCGAGCGGATCGTCGCCCAGCAGCCCGGCGGCCTGGTAGCTGGTGAACACCGGCGCGCAGAGCCGCTCGGCCAGCGCGGCCACCGCCGCGCCCGCGTCGTCGCGCACGGCGCCGCCGCCGGCCCACACCAGCGGGCGCTGCGCGCGGTCCAGCAGCGCGACGGCGACCTCGAGATCGTGCGGCGCCGGCGGCGCCGAGGCCGCCGGATCGTCGCCCGGCGAGGCGGGCGCCGACAGCGCATCGGTGGCCACCTCGAGGTAGACGGGGCGGCGCGGGTGGGCCAGCGCCGCCGCGATCGCCGCCCGTGGATCGGGCCCGGAGAACTGCGCCTTGGTCACCGGGGTGAACATCGCGCGCTGGTCGGTGCACTCATGCAGCACGCCGCGATAGACCCCGGGCCTGCGCAGCTCGGCGGGGATGTCGGTGGCGACGACGAGCACCGGCGCCCCACCCGCCCACGCCTCGCCGACGGCGCCCAGCGTGTTCGCCGCGCCCGGCCCGGTGGTGACGAGCGCGACGCCGAGGCGTCCGCTCACGCGCGCGTAACCGTCGGCCGCGTAGGCGGCGGCCTGCTCGTGGCGCACGCCGACGAGCCTGATCGGCGATTCGCGCAGGGCCTCCCACGCGGCCAGGTTGTGCACGCCGGGCAGGCCGAAGACGACCTCGACGCCGGCCTCCTCCAGGCCCGCGACGAGGAGCTGTGCGCCGGTTGCGGTCGCGGTCTCAGTACCCATCGCTCACCACGTTGCGCAGCGGCTCGCCCGCCGCATAGCGGCGTAGCTGCTCGGCGGCCAGCGCCCACGCCGCGCGGTCGGCCGCCGGGGTGTCGCCGGCGCTGTGCGGGCTGATCATCACGTTGGGAGCCTTCCACAGCGGATGATCGGCGGGCAGGGGCTCGGGATCGACGACGTCGAGCACCGCGCGGATGCGGCCTTCCTGCAGCGCGGCCACGAGCGCATCGGTGTCCGTGGTGGCCCCGCGGCCGCCGTTGACGTACAGCGCGCCGTCGCGCATCGCCGCCAGCTCGCGCGCGGCGAACGAGCCGCGCGTAGCCTCGGTCAGCGGCAGCAGATTGACCACGACGTCGCCGGTCGGCAGCAGCTCGGGCAGCGCATCGATGCCGTGGACGCCGTCGCGCGCGCGCCGGGCGACGCCGACGATCTCGCAGTCGAAGGGCGCCAGCAGCGCCGCGAGCTCGCGCCCGATCGCCCCGTAGCCGAGCACGAG
>DATBKW010000009.1:0-30529 GCA_036555665.1 Solirubrobacteraceae bacterium
GGACGGCTGGCGCCGGATGGTCGATCGCTCCGGCGACGGCGAGCGCTACACGAACTCGTTCGCCGACCTAGCGCGCCCGCCCGTCCTCGGCCTGGTCGAGCCCGAACGCGAGCTCAACCGGATCGTCGCAGAGCTGCACGAACTCGAAGCGACGACGGTCTAGCAGCGGTCCGCCGTCCTTCGGCGACCCACGCGCATCCCCGTGTACTCGCGCCATGACTTCCCCGACCTGCTGCACTGACGCGCCGAGCGGGGCCCCTGACGACTCTGGCCGACGTAGTGGCCGGGCTGCGTGACTCACTGGATAACCGCTCGTGGTCGCATCCTGGTCTCATCCGCGGCGCGCGCGGCTTGACCATGCGGTTGTTCGTCAGCTTCCCAAGCTGCTGAAGGCCGCGGGATTCGAGCCCGTCGAGCTCGACCCTTCCAGACCAACGAGGCTCGCAGCGATCCCGTCCATGGTCGCGGAGTCAGTCGGCGCCGGCGAGAGCTGGTGGACGGGCAGGAGCGCTTTCTCGCGGTGCGGCGGTGTTCGCAGAGCTACACGGTGTCGCCGCTCGCGCGAAGCCCGGGCGTCGGCGGACCCGGATGCCTTGGCGGGTGAGTGCGATCGCACTCTTCGCCGATCGTGCGCAAGCGCACGATCTTCGATTCGGCCTGACGGGTCATCGCCGTTGGCTTCTCATGCGTCGAGCGTTGACCACGGCGAGTTGCGCGCTCGCGCCGAGGATGTAGACCGACGTCGCGGCGAAGGACGCCAGCGGCCATGCTTCCCAGCCGTTGATCTCGGCGAGCAGCGCCGCCGCCCCGACCGCGGCCCCTGCCGCCAGCCAGTGCAGCGCACCGGCGACCACACGGTCGGACGCGTGATCGAGTGGTTCCAAGTGCGTGACGGCGCCTTGGGCCGCCAGCGCCATCACGCCAAGGCCCGCAAGCGCGCCCGCCAGGAACGCGAACACCTCGGCGACATTCGGCACACCGCGGGAGCGCAGCAGCATGGCGCCGGAGCTCCAGACCGAGATCGTGTAGCCATACGGCGCGGCGCTCGCGGTCACCATCGTCGCCAGCGCCGCGCGCAGCGTGCGAGTCGACGTCGGCGTATCCGGTGTCACCGCGTCGGCCGCGGACCGGCTCGCTTCGGCATCGGGGTGTGGCGTCGGATGCTGGCCGGTGGGTGTGGTCACGCTCTGGTGGGGTCGCGAAGGCCATCGAGCAGGGCGCGCAGGCCGAGTTCGTAGGCGGTGTCGGGATCGAGCCGTGCGAGCTGGTCTGCGCGTCCGCCTAGGATCGGGAAGGCGCGCGCGTCGAGCGCGCGCAATCGCTCGCGTCCGGCCGCGTTCGCGGCGTCGACGGTGAACCCGGTCGCCTCGGCGAGCGCGTAGCCGCGCGCGTAGCTGGCCACGGCCCGGTAGACGGCGAGCGCCTCCTGCGCGGCGAACCCGGCAGCGACGAGCGCCTCCAGGAGGCGCTCGACGGGCTGCAGCGCGCCCGGTGTGTCAAACGGCTGCAATCCGACGAGCAGGAACGTCGACGGACGCGACTTGCCAATGGTGCGCAGCGCGCGTGCGAAGCGTCGGCAATACTCGCGCCAGTCGTCGGTGGGCTGGACCCGGCGCAGCGGAGCGAGCAGCCGGTCCGCGATCGCGCGCAGCAGCTCCTCGCGGCCCGCGAGATAGTGGTAAAGCGCCATGCCCTCGACGCCGAGTTGCGCGCCGAGGCGGCGCATGCTGAGCGCCGCTGGGCCGTGGCGCTCCACGAGCTCGATCGCCGCATCGACGATCCGATCGCGGCTCAGCGGGAGGCGACGCTGCGGTCGCGACGGGCAGGGGGGCACTGGCGAACTTTACACTGTAAGATCACGTCTGGATCATGGATCACCGAAGGCTGCGAAATGCGCCGATCTCAGCACTCGTCGCCTACGAACAGGATCGGCGCGGCGGTCATCCAGTCTGTGTCTTGGACCGCGCTCGAGTGAGCGCTGTCCAATCGAGGCGCACTGGCCGCGCGATCCCGCGTGTTCGACGCCGGCTGACTCGACGCGGAGCGTTCCGCTGATGCCAGGCTGCATCGTCTGCGGCATCGACGACTCCAGGGGCGCGCGCAAGGCCGCGCGGGTGGCGGACAACCTCGCACGAGCTCTCGGTGCTCGTCTCGTGCTGGCACACGGCACGCCGATTGCGCCCAGCGTCATGTACGGCGTCCCGTTCGACAACGACGCCTTTCAGCGCGAAGCGATGCAGGACGCACGTCGGCTTCTCGACGACGTCGCAAGCGCCTGCAGCGCCGAGGAGATCTCTCGGCTCGCGGAGTTTGGATCGCCGATCGAGGTACTGGTGCGCGTGATCGAGGACGAGCACGCCGATCTCCTCGTCGTCGGAACACGCGGTCGCGGCGCCATGCGTTCGGTGCTGCTGGGTAGCGTCGCGCACGAGATGCTGGCCGTCTCGCCATGCCCGGTCGTGGTCGTGTCCCCTCACAACGCGAGCTGACTGTGGCCTCAGGGCGTCGCGGCGGCCCGAGGCACAGCGACCGCTCGCGACCACCGCGCGATGTTCATGCGCCGGACGCCGCCCAGGCCACGGTCCTCGCGCTATGGGAGGCGGACGCTCCGCATTCGTCGTCGATGGTGCTTGATGGCCCGCGGCCACCTCAACGCGCGCCCCATGGTCCGCGCCGTCGCGCCGCTTCATCAGCCAACGGACCCGTGCGGCGCGGCCGCGTGGGACTATCGTGCTGAACATGTGTTCAGTCCCGGTGGGCGCCGCGCCTGAAGGCGGGGGTACGGCGCGGGTCGCCGTCCGCGAGGCTGCGCTGCGCCTGTTTGCCGATCGGGGCCCCGATGCGGTGACCGTGCGCGACATCACTGCCGCGGCGTCGGTCTCGCCGGCGCTGGTCATCCACCACTACGGCAGCAAGGCGGGGCTGCGCGACGCTGTCGACGAGCAGGTCGCTCGCACGTTCGACGCGATGATGGACGCTCTGGGCGACGGCGAACTGGACGACGCGCTCACCGGGGGGAGCACGGCGTTGCTGGCCAAGGCGTTCGCCGCCGGCTTTCCGCCCGGCTCGCCGCTGCCGGCATATCTCCGTCGCCTGCTGCTGTCGGGGGACCCGACCGGCGACCGGCTGTTCGCCCGCTGGCACGCGCTCGGCGAGACGGTCCTCGTCAGCCTTGAGCGGGCCGGGATCGCGCGTCCGAGCCGCGACCGCCGCGTGCGGGCGGCGTTCCTGCTGGTCACCGACCTCGCCGCGGTGCTCCTCGCCCGCCAGATCGAGGCGACGTGCGGCGCCGACCCGCTGGCCCCTGAAGGAACGAGGCGGTGCGCCGCCGAGGCCGCCGACGTCTACTCGCGGGGCGCGTTCATTCGCCGACCGGAGGACAGCGATGACGACTGACGACGTGGTCCAAGTCGAGGGACTCGTCAAATGGTTCGGGAGCTTCCGGGCCCTGGACGGGCTCGACCTGCACGTGGCCCGTGGCGAGGTCCATGGGTTTCTCGGGCCCAACGGTGCGGGCAAGTCGACCACAATCCGCATCCTCCTCGGCCTGATGCGCCACGATGGCGGCGCCGCCAGGTTGTTCGGCGGCGATCCGTGGCGCGACGCCACCCGGTTACACAGCCGGCTCGCCTACCTGCCCGGTGACGTCTCGCTGTGGTCGGGGCTGACCGGGGGGCAGTGCCTCGACATCCTCGCCGAGGCGCACGGCGGCGTGAACTCCGCCCGTCGCGCCGAGCTCGCGGAGCGCTTCGACCTCGACCTCACCAAGCGAGCGCGCGACTATTCCAAGGGCAACCGGCAGAAGATCGCCCTCGTCTCCGCGCTCGCGAGCGAGGTCGAGCTGATCGTGCTCGACGAGCCGACCTCCGGCCTGGATCCGCTGATGGAGCGAAGCTTCCAGGAGATCGTCCGCGAGCGCTGCGCGGAGGGCGCGACCGTGCTGCTCTCGAGCCACATCCTCGCCGAGGTCGAGGCGCTCGCGGACCGGGTGAGCATCATCCGGCGCGGGAAGACGGTGACCTGCGGGACGCTCGCCGAGCTGCGCCGCCATACCCGCACCCGCGTCCACGCGGTCACGCAGAAAGAGCCGGACGGGCTCGGGCGGATGCCGGGCGTCTCCGACTACGGAGCGGAACGCGTCGACGGCCGCATAGACACGCGGTTCACGATCCATCCGGCCGACCTCGACGAAGCCATCGGCCGGCTGCACCGCGCGAGCATCGACACGCTGACCGTCAAGCCGCCAAGCCTGGACGCGCTCTTCCTCAGCCGCTATGCGCCCGATGCGAGCGACACCCCCATTGCCGCCGGCGCTCGAGGCGAGGGCACATGACCGGCTTGGGTCCGCTGCTTCGCATCCAGCGCCGCACGCGCTGGCGCTCCCTCGCTGTTTGGGTGGTGGGCCTGATCGGCGGTCTCGCGGCCACGGCCGCCTCGATCGCGCAGCTCTACGACACGCCCGCGAAGATCAAGTCCTACGGCGACGCCGTCGTCAGCAACGCGCTCGTCGCGATCAACGGCCGGGTCGAGGGCATTGACAGCCTCGGCGGCATCGTCCAGGACGAGTTCGGCTTCATCGCATCGTTTCTGATGCCGCTGTTCGGCATCGTGGTCGTCGCCTCTGTCACGCGGCGCGAAGAGGAGTCCGGGCGGCTCGAAGCGCTGCTCGCCGGGCGGATCGACCGGCGCGCCCCGACGCTCGCGTCCCTGGTTCTCGTCCTTGCCGCGGTCGTCGTCACCATCGCCGGGTTCGTGGCCTCCCTACTCGTCGCGGGGATCACGGCGAGTGGAGCGGTCCTTTACTCGGTTGCACTCGGCATGCTGACGCTTGTCTTCGCCACGCTGGCGACGGTGTGCGCCCAGGTGGTGCTGCATGCCCGCGGCGTGTACATCCTCGGCTTCGCCGTCGTCGGCGTCTCCTACGTGCTGCGCGGCGTCGGCGACGTCACCGGCACGGACTGGGTGTGGCTTTCGCCGCTCGGCTGGGTCGAGAAGACGGCGCCGTTCGCAGACACCCAGCGCTGGTGGGTGCTCGCGATCCCGTTCATCGTCTCGTTCACGCTCGCGGCGGCTGCAGTCCTGCTCGCCGACCGTCGCGATCTCGGTGGCGCGCTGTACCGGCCGGGGCCGGGCCCGGCGGCCGCGTCACGCCGGCTCGTGCGTCCGGTCGGCGTGGCCGCGTACGTCCAGCGGAGCACGTTCGCAGGCTGGCTGGTCGGATCGGTCGCGCTCGCTGCCGTCATGGGGGCGCTCGCCGAGGAGGTCATCCACGCTGTGCTCGGCAACCCCTCGCTGAGCAACCTCGTCACCTTCACCAGCGACGACGCCGCGGACGGGTTCCTCGCGCTGACGCAGGTCTACCTCGCGATCATCGCCTGCGGCTACATCGTCCAGGCGCTGGGCACGCTTCGCCAAGAGGAGGCAGACGGCCGGCTCGAACCGATCCTCGCGGGCGCCGTCTCGCGCCGGCGCTGGCTGAGCTCGCAGCTGGCCGTCGTGATCGGCGGGCTCGTCGTGCTCGTGGTCGCGTCGGCCGTCGTGTTCGGGGCCGCGACCGCGCTCTCGACGGGCGATTCCGGCTACGTCGCCACACTGCTCGGAGCCGGGCTCGCTTACCTGCCCGCCGAGCTCGTCTTCGCCGGAATAGCGGTCGCCGTCTTCGGGGTCGCGCCGCGGATGTACGCGGTGGCGTGGGCGGGGTTCGGCGCGGCGACCTTCATCGCGCTGCTGGGTCACGGGCTGCAGATGCCGCAATGGCTCCTGGATATCTCGCCGACGACCCACATCGGCAACCCGCCGCTCGGAGACGTGGACACGGTCTCACTCGTCGTGCTCACGCTGATCTCCGCCGCGCTCGTCATCACCGGGTTCGCGGCCTTCCGCCGCCGCCTGATCCCGCAGGGGTGAGCGCTCCCAAAGCAGAGCGTCAGTCAGGCAACCCGCAGGCCGTGCAGCGCCAAGCGTCGCTCACGATGAGCAGGCGTCTCCCACGCGCTCGCGATGCTCCTTACTCTCGCCGAGACGACGGTCTGGCGGGCCGAGGCTGAGACAGCTGCTTCCACACCGGCGCTGAGGCGCGATGCCGAGCGCGTGACAAATGTCAGTGGATGATCGCTTGTGGTCGCATCCTGGTCACATCCGCGGCGTTCTCCGCTTGACCATGCGGTTGTTGATCAGCTTCCCAAGCTGAGGGTCACGAGTTCGAGCCTCGTCCGCCGCTCTAGCGACAACGTGCGAAAGCATGAAGATCACGAGGCCACCGGTGCGGGGCGCAGAGCGTGGTGGCGGCTGAGCGGTTCGCTTAACTGCGTTGCATGCGATCGAGCGATGACCGCTGACCATCGCTTCTCCGCGCAACGCGATGGCGCGCTGGCCACGGTCTCAGCCGCCGCGGGGTCCGACCCACTCCGACCTCGCCGAGTGCGCCTCCGAATACTCCTTTGGGCGCGGCCCTTAGAGTCGTGCCGTGTCCGCGTTCGCCGATTCGGTTGCGCCCCGCACGCCCTCGCAGTGGCTCGACGCCGTGCGAGACGCCGAGCGTCGCGGCGAGCTGCTAACCGCCTTCGACCTTGCCGAGCGCGGTCTTGCCGAGCATCCCGGCGACGTGTCGCTCGAGCACCGCGCCGTGCTCGCGCTCGCGCGTGCCGGATCGACCGAGGAGGCGGCGCGGCGCTTCGCGGACTATCGTCTGCAGCTCGTCGACGACGAGGATGTCGCGGCGCTGGGTGCGCGGCTGGAGAAGGACGTCGCGCTGGCCACGGGCGGTGACGGCCGCGCCGAGCATGCCGCTCGCGCGGCTGCGCTGTACGACTCGATCTTCGCGCGGACGGGCGGCTACTACCCGGCCATCAACGCGGCGACGCTGAGCCTGATCGCGGGACGTCGAGACGATGCGCGCCGCCTGGCTGGTCGTGTGCTCGAGGCCATCGGTGGTGAGCGCTCTTACTACGCTGCCGCCACCGAGGCGGAGGCGCAGCTGTTGTTGGGTCGCGTCGATT
Organism: Solirubrobacteraceae bacterium; assembly: GCA_036555665.1. Lineage (GTDB taxonomy): Bacteria > Actinomycetota > Thermoleophilia > Solirubrobacterales > Solirubrobacteraceae > JAOPZW01. The sequence goes on from DATBKW010000009.1 coordinate 6,999, forward strand.
TCGCGCGCGCTGCGCTCGAGCGGGCCGCCGCGCTCCACGACGGTGACCACGCCGCGGTGGCCACGACCCGCCGCCAGCTGCGGCTCGTCTGCGGCGCGCTCGGCGTCGACGACGACGTTCTGGCTGCGCTCCCACCTCCGCTGGTCGTGCACTTCTGCGGGCATCGGATCTCGGCGGATGGCCGTTTCACGGCCGCCGTTGAGGATCGGGCGGAGGCCGAGATCGCCGACGTGGTGGACGGCCACCCACCGGCCTACGCCTACGGGTCGCTGGCCAGCGGCGGCGACATCATGTGGGCCGAGGCCCTGCTCGGCCGCGGGGCCGAGCTGCACGCGGTCCTGCCGTGCGCTCGCGACGAGTTCGTCGCGCACTCGGTCGCCACGGCAGGACCATCGTGGTCGGCGCGGTTCGACCGCTGCCTGCGCGCCGCCGCGGCCGTCAGCTACGCCACCGACGATGCCTTCTTGGGCGACGACGTCCTCTATCGCTACGCGGCCGAGCTGGCGATGGGCCTGGCCCTACTGCGAGCGGGCTATCTGGAGGCCGAGGTACGCCAGCTCGCGCTGTGGGACGGCGGTCCCGCGCTTGGAGCAGCGGGCACTGCGATCGACATCGCCGCTTGGCAACGTCGCGGTGGGGCGACGACCGTCGTCTGGCCTGGTGAGCCCGCTCCCGGTGGCGCGCCGGCGAGCGCGCCGCCGGCCGGGTCAGGGCGTGAGGTCCGCGCACTCCTGTTCGCTGACGTCAAGGGCTTTTCGCGGCTGACCGACGAGCAGGTCCCCGTCTTCGTCGAGCGCGCGCTCGGCCCGCTCGGCGCGGTACTCGACCGCTACGGCGATCACGTCTGTCATCGCAACAGCTGGGGCGACGGCATCTATGTGGTCCTCCGCGACGCGGCCCTGGCTGCCGCCTGCGCGCTCGACCTACAGGCAGCCATGGCCGGTGTGGACCTCGAGGCGGCGGGCCTGCCCGGTGACCTCGCGCTGCGCCTCGGCGCGCACGTCGGGCCCGTGTTCGAGCTACACGACCCGGTGACGCACGGGCCGAGCTTCCATGGCACGCACGTGAGCCGGACGGCGCGGATCGAGCCGGTCACGCCGCCGGGCGTCGTCTATGTCACTGAGGCGTTCGCCGCCGCCCTCGTGCTGCAGGGTTCCGACGAACTCGCGTGCGACTACGTCGGGCACATGCCCGCGGCCAAGGACTTTGGCCGCCTGCGCATGTACCGGTTGCGGCGCCGCCGCTAGCCGGCGGCTCTGCGCAGCGCCTTGAGGTCGAGCACGCGGATCGCGCGGCGGCGCGTCTCTAACCAACCGAGCGATCGCATCGTCTGCAGCGCCCGAGCCGTCGACTCCAGCGAGGTGCACGCCCACCCCGCGAGCTCTTCCTGGGATAGCGGCAGCGCAACGTCGATCTGATCGCCATCGGACTTTCCGAAGCGCTCGCACAGCTCGACGAGCCGGATGGCGACGCGGCCGAGAGTGTCGACGGTCGCAAACTCCATGAGCCGCGCGTCGGCGTCGCGCAGGCGGCGACCGAGCGTACGGACGAGAGCCAGCGCGGCTGCCGGGTGATCGTCGAGAAACGCCCGGAAGTCCTCGGGAGCCAGCGCGAGCACCTCCACCGCCTCGACGGCGACCATGCTGGCCGAGCGGACGCCGCCGTCGAGCGCCGCGAGCTCGCCGACGAGCTCGCCCGGCACGTGGAAGGCGAGGACGATCTCCCGACCCGAGGCCGAAGGAGCAATCACCTTCACGCGCCCCGTTCGCAGGATGAGGACCCGGTCGGCGACCTGCCCCGCGTGGAAGATGGCATGCCCGCGTGCGAACGACCGGCGAACGCCGCGGGCTTCGAGCGCAGCGGCGTCCGGCGGTGCGAGGGCTTCCCAGAAGCTGGCGCCGGTGTCCATCGGCTCACTGTCCCATAGCGGGAGGCCACCGAGCCCGGACCGATGAACGCCAACCCGTCGCTGCTCGCTACGACTGCGGCTGCGCCGCGGCCGGACCGCGACCGTGCCGGCGGCGGACGGCAACCAACACGAGGCCGGCTGCGAGGAGCACCACCAGGCCCGCGCCCCCGAGCGTCACGGCGGAGACACCTCCGGCGCGACCGCCGCCGCTGAACGCGGGGTTGTTGGTCGGGCAGACCTTGCTGTGCGTGCTCGCGCACGCGGCGGTCGGTGCGGGTGCAAAGTCGCCGCGCGCCCAGGCGGCGTGAGTTGCTGCCGGGATCGGGCAGTACGCGCTGGCGGTGGCGGTGATGGGAGCCGCCGGCCGTGCGTCGGCGGGGCGGGCGGCGGCGGGACCGGCGACGGCGCCGATGGTGGCGGTGACGGCGAGCATGGTGGCGAGCGACCTCATGACGTCCTCCTGGACAGTGGGGATCGAAGGAGGCCGCAAGGTACGTCGGGCTCGACGCCGGTCCCACGTCATTCGGAGTGCGGCGAGCGCGTCATCTGACGTGCTCGCCTGCGGCGGGCAACGGGGCCGGCTCTGAGTTCCCGCCGAGCGGGGTGACCTGATCAGTCGTCCTCGAAGGTGCGCCGCTCCTGCGGTGTCAGATCGCGTGTCACCCGCGTCCGTGCGAGCGTGAGCAGCGCTTTCGGGTCGCCGCAGGCGGTGCATGCGTCCCACACGCGGACGCCGCCTCCGTCGTCCAGCGTGAGGACGCGGCGGCTGTCCGGCGTGAACACGGCGAGGCTGCCCGGGTCTGGAAGCTTGAAGGTGCGCAGCAGCCTGAGCGTCTGGGCGTCCCAGATCCGCGCGGTGCTGTCGAGGCCCGCGCTGGCGAGGTAGCGGCCGTCGGGGCTGTACTCGACCGTCGGCACCCCACGTGTGTGGTCGGTGAGGACGGCGACGATGCGCCCGGTTGCAACGTCCGCAACGGTGATCGTGCTGTTCCAGCCGGCCGCTGCGATGCGCTTCCCGTCCGGGCTGAAAAAGAGCCGCGCCAGCTCGCCGCCGATCGCGAACTCGTGCCCGACACGCTTGCCGGTCGCGACGTTCCAGATGTTCACGTGCCCGCAGAAGTCGCCGCCGGCCACGAGCTTGCCGTCGTTGCTGAACGGCTGTGTGCGCCAGCCGGCGCCGCACGATGTCGAGCCAAGGACACGGTCCTTGCCGGTCCGCACGTCCTCGATCACGAGGACCGGGCCGCCCGACGGCGGACCACCGCCCGTGCCGCGCTGAGGTGCGTCCGACCTTGCGGCCGAGGGTGGCTTGCCCATGGCGATCAGCCGCCCGTTCGGCGAGAACTCCGGCTCCCCCCCGAACGGCGCGATTGACGGCGGCACGCTTGCCACGAGGCGACGCTCCGCGACATTCCAGACGTGGAGCGGCGCGCGCTGGGCCTTGTCGGGCGCGGGGATGATCCCAGCGAAGCGGCCATCGCTGCTGAGGAAGATCGCATCTGCGTCTGTCGTCGGCGCGATCACGAGCGGAGGCTCGGGCGGCCCCCGAGTGGTCCTCCACATCTGGACCGATAACCTGCCGCGCGCCTGCTCGGACGTGACGAAGCCGTGGCCGAGGGCGCGCAGATCGAAGGCGCCGGGCAGCTGCGCCACCGGCGCAGCCGGGTCCACGGCGCTCCACACGCGCAAGGTGCCGTCCTGCGACGCGGTCGCCACCAGCCGGCCGTCCGGGCTGAACGCGATCTGAGCGACGGCGGCGGTCGATCCCTGGTAGGGGAGGATCGACCTTCCGGTGTCGGCCGACTCCAGGCCCGCCGTACCGTCGGCCGCTCCGAATGCCAACCGGCCGCCGGGGCCGAAGGCGACCGTCGTCGCCTCCACATCGGCAAGGCGGTTGAGCTTGCGCTCGAGCTTGAGCGTACGCGCGTCGAGGATGTCGTAGCGCCCGCCGCCCTCGAGCGGATGTTCAGCCGCGGCGAGGCGCTTGCCGTCGGGCGAGAACGCGACCTCTTCGTAGAACAATCCGTTCGGTCGGCCGCCGAACGGCTGGCCGCGGACCGCGAGCGTCCTGCCGGTAGAGGCGTCGACGAGCAGGATCCCGTTCGCCACCGGACCGGGTTGGGACACAAACGTAACTGCGATCCGCCTGCCGTCCGGACTGAACGCAATCGAAGAAGCCGCCAGACCGGGACTCGGCGGCCGGCCGTGAAGCAGCTGCCGTGTGCGGCCGGTCGCGACGTTCCAGAGCGTGACGTTCGCGTTGCCGCTGATGGCCAGTACCGGCGCTGCCGGGCTGAAGACGATGTGCCCGCCCCCGCCGACGCTCGGTCCCCTGCGCCGGATCGCGCCCGTCGCCGGATCGAGCAGCACCACGCGCGGTCCCGCGATCGCTGCCAGCGTCGAGCCATCTCGGCTGTACGCGACCGAGCTCGCTTGCCCGCCAACCTTCGTGCTGCGAATCACGTGGCCGCTGCGGGCGTCTGCGATCACGACGTTCCCCTGACAAGTGCCCTCCGCCATCTGCCGCCCGTCCGGGCTGAAGGCCACCGACGGCAAGCCCAAGACGGCACAGTTCTGCGGACCCGAATCCGGAAGTCGAAAGCGGACCGGGGACGCATCGAGTGCGGCGCGCATGGCGAACATGGCCTCAGGGGTCGCCTTCGTCCTGATCGCGTCCCGCGCGAGGAGGATCGAGCGCTCGGGATCGATCGCAAGCTGCGTCTGGCTGTCGGCGGCGAGTGCGCGCGACTTCGCCGTGTTCTTTGCGTCGATCGCCTGGCCGCGCGAGATCAGCGCGAAGATGACAAGCGCGATCGAGGCGGCGGCGATGCCGAGGCTCACGCCGACGAGCGCGCGCTGCCTGCGCGCGGCGGCCCCACGTGCCGCGGTCAGGTATTGGCGCTCGAGTGGCGTCGGCCCGGGATCCTTCCCATCCCCGGCGGCGAGCCACTGCTCGGCCGTAGCGAGTTCCGATCCGCGAAGCAGCAGGCTCCGGTCGCGGCCTGCCTCGTCCCACTGGAGCGCCTTCACCGTCCAGCGCGTGTGCTGGTGCTCCCACTCGAGGTCCGTGTCGATCGCCGTCACCACCCGCGTGACGCTCGCGTCGAAGTCGCCGTCCTCGCCCGCTGGGATCCAGTTGCGAGAGCGGATCTCCTCCGGGATCTCTGCATCCGGCACCGCGCGAAGCGCGAGCGGCACGATCCGCTTGTTCAACTCGGCCGCGCGGTCGACCTCCTGCTCGCAGAAAGGCGAGTGCACCGAGTCCGGGCTGATCACGAACACGAACGCGTCGCTGCCCTCGACGGCTCGCCGCAAGGCTTCCGGGAACACCTCCGCGTCGCGGATGCCCTCGACGTCGACCCACACGTCCTTACCGTGCTTCTGCAAGGCGCCGACGAGACGGTGCACGTACGCCGAGTCGCGGCGCGAATAAGACACGAACACGTCCGCCACGTAGCCCTCCGCGACGAACCTAATCGGGGGCGTGTGATGCGGTCAAGCGAGGCCCGCTTGCCTGCATGGTGGCCTGGCGGCAGGCCTGTTCGCGCTCCTCGCTCCTGACGCACGCAGCGGTCCCATCGCGTGACGCACGTCATCCGATGAGTGCTCTTGGTCGCCTCCGGGTCTCACCGGCGACGTGCTCGGCTCGACCATGCGGTCGTCCGTCAGCTTCCCAAGCTGATGAGGGTCGCGAGTACGAGCCTCGTCCGCCGCTCTGCGCCAACGTGCGAAACCATGAGATCCTGCAAAACGACGGGGAGCTTCAGCTCTGTCGCGTCGCTCGCAGCATCAACCCGCACGGCCTCAAGGACCTCGCAGGCGAGGTGTCGCTCACGCCATCTCCGTCGCCGGTTCACCGGTTGGCTGCGGCTGGATGCGGCGGGGGAGCACGAGCGCAGCGACGAGGAACCCGATCGCGAACAGGATCGTCGCGCAGTAAAACGCCGTCGTGTAGCCGTGCACCTCGGCGGCCGCCGGGAGGCCTGGTGTGTGCGGATGGCTGGACGCGTAGTCGGACGCGGCGTTGGCGAAGATCGTCGAGAGCACCGCGGTGCCGAGGGCGCCGCCCACCTGCTGGCAGGTGTTGACCATCGCCGACGCGACACCAGCCTCGTAGCGGGCCACACCGAGGGTTGCGGTCGCAAACGACGGCGCGAAGATGCACGGCATCCCGATGCCGATGATGATCAGGCCGGGCAGGACGTCGCTGAGGTAGCTCGAGGACGGAGTCAGCTGGGCGAAGAACGCGAACATGGCCACCGCCCCGAGCGCCATCCCGGTCATGATGATCGGCCGCACGCCGACTCGTGGCAGCACAATGGTCTGGACCGTCGGCGCCACCAGGAAGATCAGCGCTGTCATCGGTAGGAAGGCGACCCCCGTCTTCAGCGGCGAATAGCCGAGGTTCTGCTGCATGAAGAACGTGAGGAACAGGAAGACGGCGAAGACGCTCGAGCCGGCGATGGCGATCGAGGCGTAGGCGCCACCGCGGGCGCGGTCCCAGACGATTCGTAGCGGCAGCAGCGGCTGCACGACACGCCGCTCGAAGAGCACGAATGCGACCAGTAGCACGACGCCCGCCGCGAGCGAGATGATCGTCGTCGGCGCCTGCCAGGCATCGGTCGCGGCCTCGGAGAACCCGAAGACGATCGCAAACAGCCCCGCGCACGCAAGCACGGCGCCGACGAAGTCGATGCGCGGCCGCTGCGGGTGGGTCTCGTTGACGATCAGCCGAAGCGCGAAGAACGCGGCCGGGATGGCGATGAGCAGGTTGATGTACAGGCACCAGCGCCAGGAGAGCACGTCGGTGAGCACGCCGCCGAGCAACAGGCCGACCGACGCGCCGGCGGTCGCGACCGCGGCGAAGATCCCGAACGCCTTCGCGCGCTCAGGCGAGTCAGCGAACGTGACGGTGAGAAGCGACAGCGCCGACGGAGCGAGCAGCGCGCCGAACGCGCCCTGCAGCGTCCGGGCGACCACCAGGACATCGAACGAGGGCGCCAGCCCGCCCAGAAACGACGCGGCAGAGAAGCCGATCAGGCCGGCGATGAAGGTCCACTTGCGCCCGAAGAGATCGCCGATCTTCCCGCCGACGAGCAGCAGGCTGCCGAACGCGAGGGCATAGGCGGTCACGACCCACTGGCGGGCCTCCGTTGAGAACCCAAGGTCCTGCTGTGCCGACGGCAACGCAATGTTGACGATGGTCGAGTCGAGCACCACCATGAGCTGCGCCACCCCGAGCAGGGCGAGCACAGCCCACCGGTTGGGCGCGGCGGCGGGCGAGCCGGAAGCAGACATCGTTTCAGCCTACAAACGCACCCCGAGCCGTCCGCATGGCTGCCGCGTCGGCAACCCAGCATCCCGGGACAGCGTGTGGGACGGTCCGGCGCTCGGCTGCTCCTAGAAGATGGCGATCGGGTTCCAGGGGCAGCCCGTGCCACCCGGCAGGCGCAGAGGCAACCCGACGACCATGAATTCGTAGCGCTGCTCCTCCCGGCAGGCGGCGATCAGCTCTTCGAACTGCAGGCTGTCGGAGACGAGCATGCCCATTGCCACAACCTGAAGGGGATGGATGGGGTAGGTGATTCCCTCCACGACGCTCGGGACTGTTTCGCCATCGCCGTCGGGCAGGAACGCGGCAATACCACGCTCGTGCATCCACGGGATCGCGTCGACGTGGACCCCGGCTTTACCCTCGCCGTCGGGCCCGTTGTCCCACGGGCCCAGCGCAAGGCGGCGGGCGTGGTGGCCGGTTCGCAGGACGAGGATGTCGCCCTCGCCGATATCGACGCCCTGATGCTCGAGGCACGCGTCGAGGTCGGCCGCGGTGATCGCCTCGCCGGGCTCGAGCCAGTCGATGCCGCGCATGCCGGCGATGTCGAGCATGACGCCGCGGCCGACGACGCCCTCGCTCACGACGGCCATGTCCTGAGCGATGGCGCCGGTGCTCAACATGATCTCGTTCGCGACGCGCCCGTTGTAGGTCTGCCCGTCATAGGAGATGTGACACAACGCGTCGACATGGGTGTGGCAGTCCCCGTGCGCGGCCATCCCGAGCCAGTCCAGTCCGAAGCGCACCTTGCTGCCGTCGACGGGCACGTCGTGGGCCTGGGTCACGAAGCGCGTCGCGGGATTCGGGTTGTCCGGCCCGGCGACCGTGTTGATCGGGATCGCCATCGACACCCGGCGCCCGGAGTGGACCAGGCCTGCGGCCGCGCGGACGCGCTCCGGTGTGATCAGGTTGAGCGTCCCCAGCTCGTCGTCGGGCCCCCAGCGGCCCCAGTTCTTCACCGATTCGAAGATCTCCTCGAACTCGGCAACGCTCAGCTTGCGATCGACGATCTCGGTCATGGTGACGGTGTCCTCTCACGAACGGCCGCTTCGGTGATTGCCTCGCGCATCGGCAGAACGTGGCACGCGGACAGGTGACCCCCCCGCGCTGACGGGATCTCGACCTCGGGCGGGTCGATGCTCATGCAGCGTTCCTCCGCGAGCGGGCAGCGCGGATGGAAGCGGCAGCCCGCGGGGATCTCGTATGGCGACGGTGTGTCGGTCGTCAGGCGTGGTCGTGGGACGCGCGTCCCGTCGAGGCGAGGATGAGCCTCCAACAGCATCTGCGTGTAGGGATGGCGCGGGTCGGCGAACACATCCGCCGTCGAGCCGGACTCCACGACGCGCCCGAGGTACATGATCGCGACGCGGTCGGCCAGCCGCGAGATCACCGAGAGCTGGTGCGAGATGAACACCATCGTCAGCCCGAGGTCGCGGCGGATCTCCTCCAGGAGCGCCAGCAGCTGCGCCTGGATTGAGACGTCGAGCGCGCTGACGGCCTCGTCGGCGATCAGCAGGCGAGGCCTGACCGCCAGCGAGCGCGCGATCGCGATCCGCTGGCGCTGGCCGCCGGAGAACTCGTGCGCGTAGCGCGGCGCGGTCTCACGGCTCAGGCCGACGCGCTCGAGCAGATCGCCGGCGAAGCGATCGCCCTCGCCGCGTTCGATCAACCCATGCACGATCGCCGGCTCGGCGATCGCCGATCCGATGCGCAGCCGCGGGTTCAGCGACGAGTATGGGTCCTGGTAGACCATCTGGATCGCGCGGCGCAGCGCGCGCAGCTGCGCGCCGTTGGCCCCGAGCACGTCCTGGCCATCGAAGGTGATCGACCCGGCGTCGGGCTCGTAGAGGCGCATGATGCAGCGTGCGAGCGTGGACTTGCCGCTGCCCGACTCGCCGACGATGCCGAGCGTCTCGCCCGGCGCGACCGCGATGCTGACGTCGTCGAGCGCCGTCAGGGTGGCCGCGGCGTGGCCGCGCACGCGTCCCGTGACCGACGCGCGGTCTGCGAAGCGCTTCGTCAGGGACTCGACAGCCAGCAGCGCCTGCGTCATGCCGCGGCCTCCGCAAATGGGCAGGCCGAGCCGTGCGCCATCAGGTCGCCGTCCAGCGTCACCGGGATGGCGGCGCAATCCGGCCGTGCAAGCGCGCAGCGCGGCTGGAACGGACAGCCGGGCGGCAGCGCGGCGAGGTTCGGCGGCTGCCCTGGGATCGGCGCGGCGGGGACATCGCCGCTGACGTCCAGCGAGGGCATCGCCTTGATCAGGCCCCGCGTGTAGGGATGGCGCGGGCTGCGCATGACGGCGGGAGCCAAGCCGGCCTCGAGCATCCGCCCCGCGTACATGACAATCACCTCGTCGCACGTCTCGGCGATCACGCCAAGGTCATGCGACACGAGCACGATCGCCATGCCGGTGTCGCGCTGCACCTCGAGCAGCAGCGACAGGATCTGCTCCTGCGTCGTCACGTCAAGCGCGGTCGTCGGCTCATCGGCCAGCAGCAGCTGGGGCTCGGCCGCGATCGCGATGGCGATCATCACGCGCTGGCGCATCCCGCCGCTCAGGTGGTGTGGGTAGGCCCGCAGCCGCCGCTCGGGCGACGGCACGCCGACGCGCTCGAGCAGTTCGACCGCGCGCCGCCGGGCCTGCGCCTTGCTCATCCCGGCCCGCTTGCGCAAGGTCTCCCCCATCTGGTCGCCGATGGTGAAGACCGGGTTCAGACACGAGGTCGGATCCTGAAAGACCATCGAGATCTCGCGACCGCGCAGCGCCGTGAGGCGCCTGCGCGAGGCACGGACAAGGTCCTCGCCCCGCCAACGGATCTCACCGCCGAGCACCTCGCCGGGATAGGGCACCATTCCCAGCAGCGAGCGAAGCGTCACGCTCTTGCCGCAACCCGACTCGCCGACCAGGCCGAGGGTCCGGCCCGCCGTGACCGAGAACGCGACGCGGTCGGCCGCGAGGAGCGGCTTCTCGCCCGCGGGGAAGGCGATCGTGAGGTCGCGGACCTCGAGCAACTCAGCGCCCGCCTGCATCAGCCTCCCCACCGGTCGTCAGCGTGAAGTCGCGGCCGAGGCGATCGGCAAGGCCGTCGCCGATCAGGCTGAAGGCCACACCGGTCACCACGATCGCCAGTCCGGGCAGGGTCGCCACCCACCACGCTGTCAGGATGAGGTCCTTGCCGTCCGCGACCAGCGCGCCCCACTCCGGCGAGGGCGGGATGGCACCCAGCCCGAGGTAGGAGAGCGACGACAGCAGCAGGATGTTCAGGACGACGTCGGCCATCGAGAACACGATGCTCGCCCGCAGCACGTTGGGCAGCGCGTGTCGCATGACGATGCGCCGCGGCGAGTAGCCGAGCGTCCTGGCGGCGAGGATGTACTCCTTCTCGCGCTCGACCAGCATCTCGCCCCGCGTCAGCCGCGCGTACAACGCCCATCCCACCGCGAAGACGCCGATGTAGGCGCCCTTGAGCCCCGGCCCCGTGATCGTGACGATCGCGAGGATCAGCACGATGAACGGAAACGCCACGACGATGTCGACCAGGCGGTTGACGACGGTGTCCAGCCAGCCACCCCGATAGCCCGCCCAGCAGCCCAGCAGGACCCCGAGCGCGAACGGGATGATCGTCGTGACGAACGCGAACGTGAGGTCGATCCGCCCGCCGTAGACGACCCGGGTGAGGATGTCGCGCCCGAGCGCGTCGGTGCCGAACGGGTGCGCCCGCGAGGGCGGCTGCAGCGCATCGAGGAGATGCTGCTCGTTGGGATTGTGGAAGCCCAGCAACGGCGCGGCGAACGAGACGAAGGCGATGAACGCCACGATCCCGACCCCGAGCCAGAGCGTGAACGACGACCAGAGGCGCTCCGCTCGCGCGCGCTTTCGCAGCCTGGTCGCGGCGCTCTGGGCGACGGCCGGGATCGCGCCGGCGCTCACAGGCGCACCCGCGGGTCGAGTTCGGCGTAGATCAGGTCCGTCAGGAGATTGATCATCACGACGGCGACGCCGAAGATCAGGGTGAGCGCCTGCACCATCGGGTAATCGCGCGCGAGGATCGCATTGACGAGCTCGCTGCCCATCCCCGGCAGCGCGAAGACGTTCTCGATGATGACCAGGCCCGACAGGAGGAAGCCCACATTGAGGCCGAGCACCGTCACCGTGGAGATCAGGGAGTTGCGTAGGACGTGCTTGAGCACGACCCGCCGCTCGCTGAGCCCACGCGCCCGAGCCGCCTCGACGAACTCGGTGCCGAGTGTCTCGATGATCCCGACGCGCAGCGTCCGTAGCAGGATCGGCGCCAGGTACAGCCCGACGGTGATCGCGGGCAGCGTGAGGCTCTTGACGTGCTCGGAGAGCGTGTCCCCGTAGCCGGCGGTCGGCAGCCACCCGAGCTTGAGACTGAAGAACAGGATCAGCAACAGTCCCAGCAGGAACGACGGCATCGCGAACGTGACCATCGAGAACAGGCGGATCCCGTGGTCGGCCGGGCGATTGCGACGCAGCGCCGACACGATCGCCAGCGGCACCGCCACGATGATCGAGATGATCACCGCGTAGAGCAGCAGGAACAGCGTGACCCCGATCCGGCTTCCGAGCAGCGGCCCGATCGCGGTGTTCTGCTTGATCGACTCCCCGAAGTTCAGATGGACCGCGCCGCCGACGAAGTCGCCGTACTGGGCGACGAGCGAGCGGTCGAGCCCGAGCTGGTGGTTGAGGTCGGCGATCGCCTGCGGCGTGGCGCGCGCACCGAGGATGATGCGCGCGGGATCGCCGGGTACGAGGTGGATGAGCAGGAAGGACGCGAGGGTGATCCCGATCAGCACCGGGATCGCCTGGACGATGCGCCTGAGGATGTAGCCAGTCACGCGCCCGCGTCAGTGAGGGTCGAGACCTGCTGGACCGGTCGGGGTGAACCTACGATCCCATCCAGACCTCGCGCAATGGCCACCACCCGATGGGATAGGTCTGGAAGTTGTTGACCTTGTCTCGGTAGGCCGAGACGCTCTTCGTGAAGAACAGGGGCACCGAGGGCACGTCCTGCATCCCGATGGTCTGGACCTGCGAGAAGTCCTGGCGGCGCTTGTTGTCGTCGATCGTGCCCTTGGCGTCCTTGAGCAGCTGGGTGACCTTCGGGTTGTCGTAGAAGGTCCCGAGCGAGCTCAGGCCGGCCTTGGGGTCGTACATGAGCGCCGCAATCTCATCGTCGGAGAGCGTGTCCGAGGACAGCGCGTCGCCCGGGAATGTCGCGGCGTCGCCGCCCTTGCCCGACAGCCAGTCCGAGAACATCGTCCCGAAGTCGCGCGGGACGATGTTGACCTTCACGCCGATCTTGCCCCACTCGTCCTTGATGATCTCGGCCGTCTGCTTCTCCACCGCGTCGCCGGACGGGATCTGCAGCTCGAGGTTGAAGCCGCTGGGCGCGCTGCTCTGCGACAGCAGCTGCTTGGCCTTGTCGGGGTCGAACGGGTACGGCTTGACCGACTCGTCCCAGTACTTCACACGCGGGATCTGGCTGTTGGCCACTTGCCCGTTCCCGAACAGCACGGTCTTCAGGATCTGGTCGGTCGGCGTGGCGTAGGCGAGCGCCTGGCGCACCTTGACGTCGTCCAGCGGCTTCTTCTTGGTGTCGAAGAAGATCGAGTCCCACTTCAGGGAGTCCGCGACCTCGACCTTGAGCCCCGAGGCACCCTTGAGCGAGTTGACCTGGTTGTAGGGAATGCCGTCGGCGACATCGACCTGACCGGAGCGCAGCTCCAGCGTGCGCGTGTTCGCGTCAGGCACGAACTTGAACTGCACCTCGTCGAGGTAGGGCTGGCCCTTGCGCCAGTAGTAGGGGTTGCGCTTGAGGACCGTCTCCTCCCGGCGCTGGTACTTGTCGACCAGGAACGGCCCGGATCCGATCGGCTTGTTGGCGAAGGCCTTGTCGCCGATCTTCTCCACGACGGCCTTGGGGACGATCGCGGCGGCGAACATCGCGATGTTCTCCAGGAACGCGCCGTCGACTTCCTTGAGCTTGATCTGCACCGTCTTGGGATCGATGACCTTGATCGTGCCGATCGACGAGCCAAGCGTCGCGTAGTTGGTGTTGATCTTCGGGTCGGCGAAGCGATCGATCGAGAACTTGACGTCCTGCGCGGTGACCGGGCTGCCGTTGGAGAACTTCGCGTCGCGCAGCTTGAACGTCCACGTCTTGGCGTCGGCCGAATGGGTCCATGACTCGGCAAGGCCGGGAGCGAGCTTGTTCCCGTCGACCTCGACGAGCTGGTCGAAGATCTGCTGGATCGTGAAGATCGAGCCGTTGTTGGGGGCGTTGATGGGATTGAGCCCCGCCTCGGCATCCAGCGATCGTGCAAAGACCAGCGTCCCGCCGGTCTTCGGCGTCCCGCCGCTCTTCGGCGTGCCGGCTGCCGCGTTGTCGGCCTGGGAGCCGGCATTCGTGCTGCTCGACTTGCTGCTGCCACCACATGCGGCCAGCACCAGCGCCGCAATCAGCGCGACGGCGGCAGCCCCGTTGCGACGTGACATCATCTTCTCCTCCAGCGGGACGCAGGATCCTTGTCTGTGGATCCAATGATCAGGTGATCATACCAACTGGTCAGACCATTGCAAGATCGTCCGTGTTCGGACGTCCCGGAGCCGGTGCGCGCGCCGCAGCGCGGCGCCGACACGGCGCGAGCTGTGTCAGTGGCCGTGGCTGATCGCGGCCGCTGGGCGTCGGAGGATGTGGGTGTCGCCTGGCCCTGGTGCGGGGCGCAACGCACCGGGCCCGCCGCGCCCGTCGGTCTAGGCCGCGCCGGCCTGCTTGTAGTAGTCCGCCAGCTGGACGATGTGCTTGCGCATCAGGTCCGCCGCGCGGTCGCCGTCGCCATCGCGCACCGCTTCGAAGATGCCGCGATGCTCGGCCAAGTCCCAGTCCGCGAAGCCATCCAGCGCGTAGAGCTTCGGCCCGCGCTCCTCCATCAGCCCGACGAAGGTCTCGATCATCGCGGCCAGAACCTCGTTGTGCGCGGCCTCGGCGAGCAGCACGTTGAACGAGACGGCGACGCTCAGCGTCGCCTTTGTGTTGTGCGTGGATACGCCGCGTTCCTGCAGTACCAGTGCGGCGTCGATGCGCTGCAGATCCTCGTCGGTACGCCGTTGCGCGGCCATACGGGCCACCTCGACCTCGACGGTCAGGCGTGCCTCGATGTACTCCGCCGTCTCGGCACGCTCGAGCGCCGACGTGAGGTTCGTCTGCGCCGTCGGCTGGCCGACCACGGCCGCATCTTCGGAGATGAAGGCGCCCTGGCCGTGACGGATGGTCAGCACCCCGAGCGCCGCGAGCCCGTTCAGCGCTTCGCGCACCGTCGACCGACCGACGCCAAGTCGCGTCGTGAGCTCGCGCTCGGACGGCACCTTGGTCCCCGGCGGGAGGTCCTTGAACGCGTCCATGAGCTGCTGGGCGACCGTCTCGGACAGCTTGCGACGCGAAGCGGGCTCAAGGGATACCCGGGCGGGAGAGCCTTCCATTCACTGGATAGTAGGGCAAGCGCCTGATCATCTGACCACTGCTTGATCTTTTGGCTGTCCAGCGCTACCGTCCGAGACTAATGGTCAGACCAGCTGATGACCTACGAGGTTGCCGCGAATCCGTCGTGCTCGCCGGCCGCCAGACCGCGCTGGGCGCCACAACCTCGACCCCGCTCATGTCGGACGCCATCAGCTGGGGCGGCCTGCTGTTCCTGTCCGGGCGTGCGGCGGTCGATCCCGCGAGTGGTCAGGTGCGCGCCGCGAGCTTCGGCGAGCAGCTGCGCATCGTGCTCGACGATGCGCTCGAGGTGCTCGTAGCGGCCGGCTCCGGCGTACAGCATGTACTGCGGGTCGAGTGCTGGCTGCGCGACCGCGCGGACTTCGCCGAGTGGAACGCGGCGTACATGGGCACCTTCCCTCCCCCGCGACCGGCGCGGACCACCCTCATCGCCGACTTCCCGATTGATGGGTTGCTCGTCGAGCTGCAGATCACCGCGACGGTGCCGGCATGAGCGCGCCCGGCTCGGCGGTCGTCATCGGCGGCGGCGTGGCCGGACTGTGCTCGGCCTACTACCTGCGCAAGCTCGGCGTCGACGTCACGGTGCTCGAGGCGGACACGGTTGGCAGCGGCGCATCGTGGGGCAACGGCGGCTGGGTGTGCCCGGCGCAGGCGGGGCCGCTCCCCGAGCCTGGGCTCACCTGGTACGGGCTGCGCTCACTGCTCGACCGCAGCTCGGCGCTCTACTTCAAGCCCTCCAAGCTGCCCGAGCTCACGCCGTGGCTGTTGAAGTTCTGGACCTACTGCAACGCGCGCGACCACGAGCACGGCGTGCGGAGCCTGGCATCGCTGGGCCGCGACGTGTTCGACCTGGTCGAGGAGATGCGCCAGGACGGCGTGGAGTTCGAGCTCCACCGCAAGGGCATGCTCGTCGCCGCGCGCGATCCTGCGACGGCTCGCAACGAGCTGGCCAAGCTGCAGCCGATGCGTGCCTTCGGCTACGACATCCCCGACGACATCGTCGTCGACGGCGACCTGCACGCAGCCGAGCCCGCGCTGGCCGACGACGTGCGCGGCGGCTTTGAGGTCCACCAGCATTGGCACGTGCGTCCCGACTCCTTCACGGCCGGGCTCGCCGCCGCGCTGCGGCGGATGGGCGCCGACATCGTCGAGCACGAGAGCGTCACAGGGTTCGAGCGCGTCAACGGGCGCCTCGCCGCGGTGCGTACGTCCGATGGCACCCGGTCGGCGGACGTCTTCATGCTGGCCGCCGGCGCATGGTCGACCCCGCTGGCGCGCATGTTCGGCGTCAATCTCCGGGTCGAGGCAGGCAAGGGCTACAGCTTCTTCGTGCGCCCGACGGTGATGCCGCGCCACTCGATCCTGCTCGCCGACGTCCATGTCGGCTGCACGCCGCTCGGCGACCAGATGCGCATCGGCGGGACGATGGAGTTCAGCGGCCTGAACACCGACCTGGATGACCGGCGCATCAGCGACATCACCACGGCGGCGCGCGCCTCGTTCCAGCCCTGGGAGCCCGGTGACGTCGAACAGAGGTGGGCCGGGATGCGGCCGATCACGCCCGACGGCCTGCCGATCCTGGACCGCATCGCCTTCCCCAACCTGTATGTGGCCTCCGGATACGCCATGCAAGGCGTCACCCTGGCGCCGCCCGCCGGCAAGGCGATGGCCGAGTTCATGACGGCGGGGGAACGGCCACAGCTGCTGGAGCCGTTCGGCGTTGCTCGCCTCAACGGCCGGCGCCACCGGGAGCCCGCTCGTGTCTGACCGCGCGCGGGTGGTCATCATCGGATCGGGCAACATCGGCACGGACCTGCTGGCCAAGGCGAGCCGCAGCCCGGTGCTCGAGGTCGCAGGCGTCGCCGGCATCGATCCCGACTCGCCGGGCCTCGCGCGCGCTGCCGCAGCGGGCGTTGCGACCTCGAGCACCGGACTGCAGGCGCTGCTCGAGCAGATGGACGGCGTGGAGCTAGCGTTCGATGCGACGTCCGCCTACGCCCACGCTGAGCACGCGGCGGTCCTCGCCCAGCGCGGCATCCGCTCGATCGACCTGACGCCCGCGGCGCTAGGACCGGCCGTCGTGCCCGACGTCAACCTGCGCGCGCACCGCGACGCGCCCGACATCAACCTCGTGACCTGCGGCGCCCAGGCGACGGTTCCGGTGGTCGCGGCGATCGCCGCCGTCACCGAGGTGCCCTACGCCGAGATCGTCTCGAGCATCTCCGCCCGATCGGCCGGGCCGGGAACCCGCGCCAACATCGATGAGTTCACCCAGTCCACCGCGCGAGCGCTCGAGAGCGTCGGCGGCGCTCGGCGCGGCAAGGCGATCATCATCCTCAACCCCGCCAACCCACCCGTCCTGATGCGCAACGCGATCTACTCCGAAGTGCCCGACGCCGACGGTACCGGCGTCGTCGAAGCCGTCGAACGCGCGGTCGCGACCGTTGCCGAGTACGTCCCCGGTTACCGGCTCACCGCGCCACCGGCGGTCCACGACGGCGTGATGACGGTGCTGGTCGAGGTGGAGGGCGCCGGCGACAACCTTCCCCGCTACGCGGGCAATCTGGACATCATGACCTCGGCGGCGGTGCGCGTCGCCGAGCTGCAGGCGACCGCGTGAGCGCGCGGATCCGGATCCTCGACACCACGATGCGCGACGGATCGCACTCGGTCGCGCACCGCTACACCCCCAAGCAGGTCGCCACCGTCGCGCGGATGCTCGACCAGGCCGGGGTCTGGGCGATCGCGGTCGGGCACGGAGACGGGCTCGGCGCGGCGTCGCGGCAATACGGCTTCGGCGCACACCCGGACGCGGAGCTGCTGTCCGCCGCGGCCGCCGTGATCGAGCGGGCCGAGCTGGCTGTCGCGCTGCTCCCGGGCATCGGCACCAAGGAGGACCTGCGCGCTGCCCACGACGCGGGCGCGACGCTGGTGCGCGTCTCGACAGTGATCACCGAGGCGGACATCGGGATCCAGCACCTCGGGCTTGCGCGCGAGCTCGGCATGACAGCGCACAGCCATCTGAACATGGCGGCGATCGCGTCGGTCGAGCAGACCGTCGAGTCCGCCCGGATCGTGGTCGAGGCGGGCAGCACCGCCATCTACCTGGTCGACACCGCCGGCGCCTTCCTGCCCGACGAAGTCCGCGAGCGCGTGCTCGCGCTGCGCGCGGCCCTCGACGAGGGCGTCGCCATCGGGATCCACGAGCACAACAACCTCTCGCTGGCGGTCGCCAACAGCCTCGTCGCGATCCAGGCGGGCGCGACGATCGCCGACGTCGCTCTCGCCGGCATGGGCGCCGGCGCCGGCAACTGCCAGACCGAGGCGCTCGTCGCGGTGCTACACCGGCTCGGTTACGAGACCGGTGTGGATCTCTTCGCGCTGCAGGACGCCGCCGACGACTACGTCCGAACCGAGTTGATGCCCGGCCCGATCGTGGTCGACCGGCTGACGGCGACCATGGGCTACGCGAACGTGCCGGCGAGTTTCCTGCTGCACGTGATCCGAGCCGGTGAGCGCTTCGGCGTCGACCCACGGCGCATCATCCTCGCGCTGGGCGAGCGTCAGGCCGTCACGGGCCAGGAGGACATGATCCTCGAGGTCGCCGGCGCGCTCGCCGCTGAGCGATGACCGCCCCGCCCCTGTTCGTCGTCGACGACGACCCGACGGGCGCGCAGGCCCAGCAGCACGTGCCGCTCCTGCTGGCCTGGACGCCGCAGCTCATCGACGAGGCGCTGCGAGCATCGCCGCGCGCGATCCACGTCATGACGAACAGCCGCGCGCTGGACGAGGGGCAGGCATACGCGACGGTCCGCGACGCCGTCGCCTCGATCCGGTCGAGCGCCGGCGCCGCGCGGGTGATCCTGCGCGGCGACAGCACCCTACGTGGCCACCTGGAGCCGGAGTACCACGCCGTGCGCGACGGCCTCGAGCTCAGGACCAGCCCTCCGCTGCTGCTCGTGCCGGCGCTCCCAGCCGCGGGGCGGGTCACGATCGGCGGACGACATTGGCTCGAGCGCCACGGCGCACGCGTGCCGATCGCGGAGACGGAGTTCGCGGCCGACGCCACTTTCGGCTACCGCTCGTCACGGCTGCTCGAATGGGCCGCCGAACGCTCCAACGGCATGTTTGCCGAGGAGGCCGGCACCGAGCTGGACCTCGAGACGCTGCGCGGTTCACGCGGCGCCGACGCGCTGGCGGACGCCCTGCTGACGGCCGCCGCGCTGCCGGTGCCGACCGTCGTGGCGCCCGACGCGCAGACCGACGACGACCTGCAGCTGATCGCCGAGGGACTGCGGCGCGCGTGGCGGCGCGAGCCGGCGATCGTGGTGCGCTGCTCGCCCGCGTTTGCCAGCGCTCTCTCCGGCGCCGGCGCCGTCACGGCCACGCCACTGCCGCACGTCAGACGCGGACTGCTGGTTGTGGTCGGGTCGCATGTCGCGATGTCCTCGGCGCAACTTGCCGTACTGGCAGCGCGCCATCCCGATGTCGTCGTGGAGGTCGACGCGGCGGCACTGGCGGGCCCGGATGCGCCGGCAGCCGTCGAGCGGGCGACCGTGACCGCACGGGAGCTGCTGGAGCGCGAGCGCCTTGCCGTTGTTGCAACGACCCGCGAGGTGACTGGCGACGGGCTCGCGGACGGCGCGCGCGTCGCCGGCGGCCTTGCCGCGATCGTCGACGCCCTGCGAGGTGCATGCGATGTCCTCGTCTCCAAGGGCGGCATCACCTCGGCCGTCAACGTCCGCGACGGCCTTCACGCCCAGCGCGCACTCGTCGTCGGCCCGGTCGCTCCCGGAGTGTCGCTCTGGCACGCCCACGCAAACGGTGATCCTCCGCACCGCGTAGTCGTGTTCCCCGGCAACGTCGGGAAGGAGGACGCGCTGGCCGGCCTCGTCGACGATCTGCTGCAGGCCTAGATGCTCCTTGGAGGGAGACCGCACATGACCCCGCTGCGTCAGCTCGACCATGTGGCCGTCGTCGTCCGCGACACCGAGCACGCGCTGGCCTACTTCGCCGGGCGACTGGGCCTGCAGGTGGTGAGCACCGAGGTCATCGAACGCCCGCACGTGCGACTGACCTACCTCGATGCGGGCGGCGTCTTCGTGCAGCTCGTCGAGCCGCTGGACGATGCGAGCCCGGTCGCGCAGTATCTCGCCGCGCATGGCGAGGGCTTGCACCACATCGCGTTCGCGGTCGCAGACGTGCCGCAGACGGCGGCCGCGCTCGCCGACCCCGGCGCACCGGAGGTCGCGGTCGGCAGCGGCCGAGGCCGCCCTTCCGCGTTCGTCCCGGGCGACCCCCACCACGGCGTGCGCGTGGAGGTCACCCAGGCGGACGTCGCTCAGTCGTAGGTCTCGACGCGGAACGAGGAGAGGCCGTGGTCGTCGTAGGTGTCGCCGACCCCGAAGTTGAAGCCGACGCCCGGCGCACCCTCGGTCCAGGTGTCGTCGGTCACCGTGATCTTCTCGACGCCGTTGATGTATCCCGTGATCACGTTCCCTTCGACGGAGGCCTCGATCACGTCGCCGTGGCCGACACCGAACTCTGGCCCCTGGTGGCGCTGCAGCGACGTCCAGTCGCCCACGGCCCCGTTCCAGCGCACGATCTCGGCGTAGCCCAGCTCCCCTTTCAAGCAACGGAAGAAGATCTCGTAGCCCGTGATGCTGTGCGGCTCGACGGTGCTGCGCAGACGGATCTGCACCTCCTGGAACCATTCCTCCGTCGGCTTGGTGACGTGCGCCGTTGCCCATGCGCGCTGGTTCGGGCCCCACTCGCCGCTGAGGATTGCGGTCGGATCGTCGTAGTCGCCGGCCGGCGACTCTTCCTCGCCGTCGAGATTGCCCTGCTCGGCGCGCTTCTCGAGGACCTTCATGCGCGACGGGGCGCCGTGCATGATCCCGTTCGAGGTGACGCAGTCGGTGAAGTCGATCGCGTCGAGCTTGCCGTTGAGCCACATCCCGCCCTCCGAGACGGGGTTTTCGTCGAGCGGGAAGTCGGTCTCGTACGACCGGACGATCGTGCGCTCTGCCATTGCTCCTCCATAGAAACTGGTCTGATCAGCAGAGATCCATAACAGAATTCATTGACCATTGCCAGTCCCCAGGCTAGTGTCCAGATCAGGTTATCTGACCTCTTGACCGTGACGACCTTCTCGCACAGCTCGCTCGACGTGGCCCGCGGCCTCATCGGCAGCCCGCCCGAGGCGATCCCCACGCCGGCGCTCCTGGTCGAGCTCGCCGTGGTCCGCGCGAACATCGACGAAATGGCACGCCGGATGGAGACGGTGCCGGCGGCGCTGCGCCCGCATGCGAAGATCCACAAGAGCCCCGTCCTGGGACGCATGCAGGTCCAGGCCGGGGCGATCGGGCTTACGACCGCCACCGTCTGGGAGGCCTCGGCGATGGTGGCCGACGGCCTGACGGGCATCCTCGTCTGCAACCAGGTGGTGGGCACCGTGAAGGCGGCGGAGCTGGCGCGTCTGGCCGGCGATGCTGAAGTGATCGTCCTGGTCGAGAGCGAGACCAACGCCGATGAGCTGGCAGGCGCGGCGCGCCACGCGGGCACCGAGATCGGCGTGCTCGTCGAGCTTGATGTCGGGCTCCACCGGTCGGGCGTGCGCTCGCTGGCGGACGCCGTCGCGCTTGCCGAGCGTGTGGAGCGCGCGGACGGCCTGCGCCTGCGAGGCCCCTTCGGCTACGAGGGACACTGCATGCTCGAGCCCGACCGCGCGCTGCGCATCGAGAAGGCGCGAGCCTCCAACGCGCTCCTGATCGAGCTGGCCGACGCGTTCGACACCAAGGGGCTGACGACCGAGATCGTCGCCGCCGGCGGCCTCGGCACCTGGGACATCACCGGGGCCAACGCGCGCGTCACGGAGATCCATGCCGGCTCCTACATCTTCATGGACGCGTTCCACCGCAGGCTGGTCCCCGGCTTCGATCCGGCGCTGACCGTGCAGGCCACGGTGATCTCGCGCACGGGCGACATGGCAGTCGTGGACTGCGGGCGCAAGGCGATCGGCATCGATCGCGCGGTGCCCGAGCTGGTCGGCACCCGCGGCGAGGTGCGCTTCGAACACGGCGAGCACTTCATCCACGAGGAGCACACCGCGCTGATGCTCGACGACGAGCCCGACGTCGGCGTGGGGTCGTGCGTGCGGCTGATGCCCGGCTACGCCCCCACCACCGTGAACCTGTACGACTGCTACTTCGTCGTGGAGGATGACCTCGTGATCGACGTCTGGCCAGTGTGCGGACGATATGGATCAGCGACCGTGGCGGCCGGCGCCGCGTGAGGTCGTTGCAGGACCGTGTCGCGGTCGTCACCGGCGCGGCGAGCGGAGTGGGACGTGGCATCGCCGATGTCCTCGCCGCCGAGGGGGCAGCCGTCGTGGTCGTCGACATCGACGCCGGCGCGGCGGATGCCGCCGCCACGGCGATCGGCGCGGCGGGCCGTGAGGCGGTAGGCATCGCTGCCGACGTCGGACAAGACGCGGCGTTCGATCCCGTGGTCGCGCTGTGCCGTGAGCGCTGGGGTCGCATCGACATCCTCGCCGCCAACGCCGGGGTGTATCCCGCCGCCGAGCTCGCCGAAATCGACGACGCCGTGTTCGATCGGGTCATGGCGATCAACGTGCGCGGTGCGGTGCGCGCGATGCAGGCCTGCGTGCCGGTGATGCGCGAGCACGGCTATGGCCGCGTCGTGCTCACGTCGTCAATCACAGGGCCGGTGGTCGGCGCGCCGGGCTACGCGACCTACGGGGCATCCAAAGCCGCGATGCTCGGCCTGATGCGCAGCCTCGCGCTCGAACTGGCCGGCGAGGGCATCACAGTCAACGCGGTTCAACCCGGGAATGTGCGCACCCCGGGGTTCGCGGCGGTATCGCGCGAATGGCAGGAGCAGCTGCTGCGCGCGATCCCCATTGGCAGGCTCGCCGAGCCTGAGGACGTCGGCTGGGCGGTCCGGTATCTGGCCTCCGAGGAAGCCGAGTACATCACTGGTCAGACGCTGATCGTCGATGGCGGCCAGGTGCTTCCAGAGGCGTGACAGACCCGGCTACCTGATGACGCGAGGCGCGTCTGCATGCCCGTGCCTCGTCCGTCGCTCTGGCTGTAGTTCCCAAGAACGTGCGCAGCGCCTCGACGTCGTTGACGAGGATCTCGCAGTGCCCGACGGTTGTCGTGTCTCATCGTCGACACCCTCCTGGCGCTAGGTAGCGGCCACCTCGAGGCGCATGATGCTCTCGGCCGCCTCCTGGTCGTATCGGAACGGAGCCTCGGTCACCCCATCGACGATGCCCGCAAAACGTGTGAAGGGCTTCGTCTCGTCGAGCGCGAGCCCGGGCAGCCGGCGCAGCGCCTCCTCGAGCAGGATCCGCGTCTCCAGACGCGCCAGGTCGGCGCCGAGGCAGAAGTGCCTCCCCCACCCCAGGCCGACGTGACGGTTGGGCCACCGCGCGATGTCGAAGCGGTCGGGAGAGCTCTGCTCGACGCCGCCGTTGACGGCCTCGTCGCGGTTGGCTGCCGCGTACCAGACGTACAGCACGGTGCCCTTGGGGACGGTCAGCTCGCCGAACGTCGAGTCCTCGAGGACCAACAGCGGCTTGGTCGGAAACGCGCTACCGAAGCGCAGGATCTCCTCGACGACGCGCCGCAGCGCGTCGACGTCGCCGTCCATCGCCCGCACCTCGTCGAGCTTGCCGAACTCGGCCAGCAAGCTGAACGCGTTGACGAGTGTCGCACCCGTGGTGTCGGTGCCCGCGGCG
>DATBKW010000010.1:0-8912 GCA_036555665.1 Solirubrobacteraceae bacterium
CGCTCCGTCAGCTCCCTCGCCGTCCCCAACTACCGCCGCTACTTCGCCGGCCAGATCGTCTCGGTCTCCGGCAACTGGATGCAGATGGTGGCCGAGATGTGGCTGATCGTGAAGCTGACGGGCAGCGGCGTCTCGGTCGGCTTCACCGCGGGCCTGCAGTTCGTGCCGATCCTTCTCTTCGGAGCCTACGGCGGGCTGATCGCCGACCGCCTGCCCAAGCACCGCGTGCTGATGGTCACCCAGGCCCTCATGGCGATCCCGGCCCTGACGCTGTTCGCACTGTACGAGTGGAGCACCGTGGCGCCGTGGATGGTCTTCGCGTGCGTCCTGGCCCGCGGCTCGGTCAACGCCATCGACAACCCGACGCGCCAGAGCTTCGTCATGGAGCTCGTCGGGCCCCGGCGCGTCGTCAACGCCGTCTCGCTGAACTCGGTGATCGTCCAGAGCGCCCGCATCATCGGCCCGGCCACAGCCGGGGCGGTCATCGCGATCTCCGGCGTGGGCACCTGCTTTGCCTTCAACGCGCTCTCCTTCGGCGCCATGCTCGTGGCACTCGCCGGCATGGACACGAGCGCGCTGCGCACCGTCCCGCCCGCCGAGCGCGGGCGCCGCGATCTGCGCGCCGCGCTGGCGCACGTACGCCACGCGCCCGCGCTGTGGATCCCGCTGGCGATGATGGCGCTGGTCGGCACGCTGTCGTTCAACTTCCAGGTGCTGATGCCGCTGCTGGCCAGCCAGACCTGGCACGGCACCGCGATGACCTACGCGCTGCTGACCGCGGCGATGGCTGCCGGGTCCGTGGTCGGCGCGCTGGCCTCCGGGGCGCGCGGGAGTGTGTCGCCGCGGCTGCTCATCTTCGCGGCCACCGGCTTCGGCGTGCTCGAGCTCGCCGCCGCCGTCGCGCCGTCGCTGCCGTTGCAGCTCGCCGCGCTCGTCCCGCTCGGCGCGGTCAGCGTGACCTTCTCGGCCGGGGTGAACTCGACCATGCAGCTGGCCGCGGAGCCGGCCATGCGCGGGCGCGTGATGGCGCTGTACTCCGTGGTCTTCCTGGGGTCCACGCCGTTCGGCGCGCCGCTGGTCGGCTGGCTGGCGCAGGTCGCCGGCCCGCGCGCCGGCATGGCGCTCGGCGCGGTCGCCGCGCTCGGGGCGGCGGCGCTCGCCGCCGGCGTCTATGCGCGGATCGGCGGCGCGCGGCTGGCCGAGGCGCCGGCCGCGGCGTAGAGTCGCCGCGGGTGCTCGTCGACCTCCACGCCCACTACCCGATGCACGTCATCCCGCGCGAGCGCGACACGCGCGCCGCCGTGCGGGCGCGGCACCCCGCGGGCCGCTGGAAGGCGATCGTCGTCGATCTGCTCTCGCGGCTGTTCAACTACCAGGGCCCCGGTGACACCCCGAGCGTCACCGTCGAGCTCATGCACGACGGCGACGTGGGCGCGATCCTCTCGGTCCTCTACTCGCCCTTCGACGAGATGGACCTCGGCCTGCCGTACGGCGCGCGGCCGCAAGCGGCGTACTTCGACTCGGTCCTCAAGCAGATCAAGGCCGTCGAGGAGCATGTCGCCGCAGAGCCGCTGGGCGCCACGGTCGCCCACGATCCGGCCGCGCTCGAGCAGGCGATCCTCGCGGGCCGCAGCGCCATCGTGCACTGCATCGAGGGTGGCTTCGCGCTGGGCGCTACGCCTGCCGAGGTCGACACGAACGTCACGACGCTCGCCCACCGCGGCGTGGCCTATGTGACGCTCGCGCACCTGTTCTGGCGCGAGGTCGCGACCAACGCGCCGGCGCTGCCCTTCATGCCCGACGGCTGGTATCGCCGCATCTTCGGCGAGCCCGCGGAGGGGCTCACCGATCTCGGCCGCGCCGCGGCCGCGGCCATGGCCCGCGAGGGCATCCTCGTCGACATCGCGCACATGAGCGACCGGGCGGTGGACGAGACGTTCACGGTCCTCGCGCCGGACGTCCCGGTCATCGCCTCGCACATCGCCTGCCGCTTCGACGGCTCCTCCGAGTACAACCTGCGCGACGACACGATCCGCGAGATCGCGCGGCGCCGCGGCGTGATGGGCGTCATCGCCTGCGAGCACTGGGCCAAGTCGGGCCCGCCCAAGCGCAAGCTGCGCAGCTTCGACGACAGCTTCGAGCTGGTCTGCGCACACATCGACCGCATCGCACAGGTCACCGGCTCGCATGAGTTCACCGCGATCGGCTCCGACCTCGACGGCTGGATCAAGCCGGCGCTGCCCGGGATCGAGCACCTCGGGCACATGCGCCGGCTCCAGGATGCCCTCGCCGCCCGCTACGGCTCCGAGGTCTCGGCGAGCATCGCCGGCGGCAACGCGCTGAAGCTGCTCAAGCGCGCCTGGCGCGGAGCGCCGACAGCGACCGCCAGGTGAGCGACGACGTCCACGCCGCCTTTGCGCAGGCGGCGGCGCGGGATGGGATCGCGCTGACGAGCGGGTCGTTCGACTGGCTGTGCGAGCAGGGCCACGTGGGCCTCGAGCGCGTGGCGAAGGCGCGGCGGGATCCGGCCATCGTCAAGCCGGTCATCGCCGCGCTCGAGCAGCTCGCCGCCATCTACGCCCGTCTGAAGGGCGACGTCGCGGTCCTGCACGCCGCTCGCGAGAACCTGCTGCTGCCGGTCGACCTCGTGCACGAGCTGACCGGGACGCTGATCGCGGTCGACGACTCCGCCCACTTCACCTCGTTTCGTCTCGCTGCCCTGGAGCTCTACCGCGACGACGCGCCGCTCGGCTTCGACCGTGGCGAGCACATGGCCCTGTGCCGTGAGTGGCGCGCGTGCTCCGACGGGGTCGACCGCGCGCTGGCCGCGAAGGGCTTCGGCTTCGGCGGCCGCCAGCGCGAGCGCGCCTACCACGACGCGCTGCGCGATCTGGCCACGCCGGCCATGGGGCACCCGCCGCTTGTCCGCATCGCGGCGGTCGACGGCGACGGCGCGGGGGCCTATCGGCGCCACCGCGAGGCGCTGCTGGCGCTCAGTGGCGCCTGAGGCTCGGGTCGTGGACGTCGGTGGCCGAGACGTTCACCGTCGAGCAGCGCGCGCAGCGCACGCGGACCTTGTAGGTCATCTGCATCTCGTGCATCGACTCGGCCAGCACGTTGCCGCATTCCACGCAGACGTAGTCGTCGGGGCCGTTGCCGCGGAAGACGGGCCGGTCGACCTCCTCCTGGACAGCCGTCCCGCCGTCGTAGGGCACCTCGCCCTGGCGGACCTTTCGCATCACGACGAGTGCCATGGGACTCTCAGATCTCGCCTATTTTGGTGGTGAAGTCCTTGATGAGGGCGTCGAGCACGCCGGCGACGACGCCCTCGCCCATCGACGCCGCCTTGCCGGTGATCTGCGCGTTGGTGTGGATGTTGCCGCCGCCGTCGGCGAGGTCGAAGGTCACGGTCGCGTTGGCGTGGCCCTGCCCGCCGGCCTCGCGCGACTTGACCGTCAGCACCGCGCGATGCGCGTCGGCGTCCTTCTCGGTGACCTCCACGGTGCCGGTGAACCTCATCGACATGGCGCCCATCTTGACCACGATCTCGGCCTTCACCGCCTCGTCGCTCGTGCGCTCGAGCACGTGGCCGCCCTCGACGGCCGGCACCACCAGCTCGAGGTCGAGGATCGAGGCATAGCTCTCGTCGAGCGGCTTCGACGTCGAGAACGAGTGGTCCAGCGCTACGGCCATGAACGGTCTCCCGGGGATGAAGGTGGACGGGCGAGTTTATGGATGGCGTAGGGTCCGCGCGTGTCCATCGAGCCAGGCACCTACAAGCTCGGGCCAGACGACGGCACGCTGTCGGTGAGGACCGGCCGCACCGGCGCAGCAGCCAAGGCGGGCCACGATCTGCTCATCGAGGTCACGGCGTGGGAGGCGACGCTCGCGGTCGGCGAGACGACCTCCATGGAGCTGACGGCCGACCCCAGGTCGCTGCGCGTGCGCGAGGGCAGCGGCGGCATGCAGGCCCTGGGCGACGACGACAAGGCGAACATCGCGAAGACGATCGACGACGATGTCCTCAAGGGCCGCGCCATCGCGTTTCGATCGACCGCGGTCACGGCGGCCGACGGCAGGCTCGACGTCGAGGGCGAGCTGACGCTGGGCGACAGCACCCGCCCGATCGCGTTCGCGGTGACCGTCGACGACGGACGGCTGTCCGCCGAGGCCGTGGTCAAGCAGACCGACTTCGGGATCAAGCCCCATTCCGCCCTGTTCGGAGCCCTGAAGGTCGCCGACGAGGTCAAGGTGGCGCTCGACGCGGGCCTGCCTCAGTCGCGGTAGACGGTCTGCGCGTCGAGCCCGCCCTCCACGCCGGGCGGCAGCTCGCCGCTGCCGTGCGCGTACAGCGCGATGTCGGCGATCGTCGCGGCCGTGGTCGGGTCGCCGCCGTCGCCGGCCACCCATGCCCCGTTGGACCACGTCAGGCTCTCCGGCGGGGCGCTGAGCGCCATGCCCGCCAGCAGCTGCGCCTTGTCGCGGATCTTGGCCGTGGCACTCGTGATCGCCGCCGAGGTGCCCTCCGAGGGCGTGGTGTTGAAGCCGTGGCCGACGCCGAAGCGGTCGGTGTCGGCGGGGACGACCTTGACGTCGAGCGCCGGCACGCCGAGCTCGCCGGCCACGAGCTGCGCGTACTGGGGCTCGTTGCCGTCGGCGTCCGTGGTCAGGCTGAGCACCATCTTGCCGGTCGGGTGCACGCGCAGGAACACCGCTCTATAGGCCTCGTCGGCCATCACTGCCCCTCCTTGTCCTCAGCATTCGTCGCGGCGAGGCGCCGGCGCTCCTGGTGGGCGGTCAGCGCGTTGTGCTCCTCGAGGTCGCAGAACGCGGGCTGCGGCCCGCCCAGCGGGTGCGGTGGCACCGCCGGGCGCTCGCAGCCCGGGTAGATGCACCGCTTGACCTCACTCTCCGTCATCGGTCACCCATCCCGGCGTCGTGTTGCCGCGGCTCGGCCCGTGCCCGCTGGGCATGGCGACCGAGCTGCCGGGCATGGGCGTGGCGCTGGCCCACGGCTCCACGCCGGCCGTGTCCTCCTCGGGCGCGAGCGCGGGAGGCTCGGTTGCGGCGGCGCCGATCGCCTCCGCGACCTCGCCGAGCGCGCGGAAGCTGTGGCCGCTGACCAGCGCGTCGCAGTACGGCAATGCGGCCAGCATGCCGCCGGCGCGCACCGAGAACGCGCTCGCGCTCACGCGCGGGTTGACCCACACGATCCGGTGGGCCAGGCGGGCCAGGCGCGCCATCTCGCGCCCGACCAGCGCGGGGTCGCCGCGCTCCCAGCCGTCGGAGAGGATCACGATCACCGCGCCGCGCGCCATGCCGCGGCGGCCGTGGCGGTCGTTGAACGTCTTCAGCGCCTCGCCGATCCGCGTGCCGCTCGACCAGTCGGGCGCCGCGGCCGCGGCGCGCTGGATCGCGCGCTCCGGGTGGCGCGAGGCGAGCGCCCGCGTCAGCCGGGTCAGTCGCGTGGCGAAGACGAACGCCTCGGCGTTCGGCCCGCTGCCGGCCGCGCCGGCCAGGAACTGCAGGTACGCGCGCGCGTAGGGCTCCATCGAGCCCGAGATGTCGCAGAGCATCACCAGCCGGCGGCGGACCTCGCGGCGGTGGCGGCGGGCGAGGCGGATCGGGTCGCCCGCGGTGCGGCGGCTGGCGCGCAGCGTACGGCGCATGTCGATGTGCTGGCCGTGGCGGCCCTTCTCGTAGCGGCGGGTGCGGCGCTCGGGGGTCACGAGCCGCAGGCGGGCCATCAGGCGGTAGAGCTGCGCGAGCTCCTCCGGCTCGAGGGCGTCGAAGCTCTTGTGGGCCAGGCGCTCGGCGTCGCTGGCCATCGCGAGCGGCACGTCGACCGGGGGCCGGCCGTTGTCGTCGTCGCCGCCGTCGGTGGCCCGCGGGTCGCGGCCCGGCCGGCGCTCACGCGGCGCCTTCGCGTGCCCGTCCTCGTCGCGATCGACCCGCTCGTCGTCGCCGTGATCGCCGAACACGGCGAAGAACACGCGATCGAAGGCCGCGACCTGCGCCGCGTCGGTCACCAGCGCGGCACGGGCCGTCCAGTACAGCCGACGCCGCGAGACCGGTCGCACAAGCGTCAACGCCCGCGCGAAGTCGGCCTCGCGCTCGGGCGTCATCGGCACGCCCGCCTCCTGCAGGCGCCGGCCGAAGGCGACGGCCAGCGGCGGCAGGTCGAGCGACACGGTCTCGAGGCCGAACGCCGGGCTCACCGCGGGCTCACCAGCTGCTCGAGGCCGGCCGCGCGAATCACGTCCTGGTCCTCGTCGTACTTCAGCACCGCCCCGAGCGTGCGGTCGATCGCCGCCACGTCGAGGGTCTCCACCTCGAGCAGGCGCAGCGCCGCCAGCCAGTCGATCGCCTCGGCGATCCCGGGCGGCTTCTGGATGTCGGAGTCGCGCATGCGCGAGACGGCGTCGGCCACCTGCACGGCCAGCGCCTCGGAGGCGCCCTTCACGCGCCGGCGCACGATCTCGACCTCGCGCTGCGGCGTGGGGTAGGCGATCCAGTGGTACAAACAGCGGCGCTTGACCGCGTCGTGGAGGTCGCGCGTGCGGTTGGAGGTCAGCACGATGATCGGCGGGTGCGTGGCGCGCACCGTGCCGAGCTCGGGGATCGTCACGCTGGCCTCGGCCAGCAGCTCGAGCAGGAAGGCCTCGAAGTCGTCGTCGGCGCGGTCGATCTCGTCGATGAGCAGCACCGCGGGTCGCGGGCCAGGGTGCTCGAGCGCGCGCAGCAGCGGGCGGCGGATGAGGTAGTCGGGGCCGAAGAGGTCCTCCTCGCGCAGCGTCTCGCCGCTGGAGTCGGCCAGCCTGATGCTCAACAGCTGGCGGGGGTAGTTCCACTCGTACAGCGCCTCGGCGGCGTCGATCCCCTCGTAGCACTGCAGGCGGATGAGGGGCGTGTCGAGGACCGCGGCCAGCGCCTTGGCCGCCTCGGTCTTGCCGACTCCCGCCTGGCCTTCGAGCAGCAGGGGCTGGGGCAGGCGGACGCTGAGGAACATCGACGTCGCCAGCCCCTCGTCGACGAGGTAGTCGACGCCGGCCAGCCGCCGCGCCAGCGTCTCGATGTCGGGCACCAGGTGCTCGAGCTCGCTCGCGCGGTCCGCCGCCGCCACCACGGCCGCCGAGTAGTCCTCCTCGGTGTCGACGTCGGGCGGGATCGGGCCCTCGATCGGCACCTCGGCCACCTCGTCGCCGTGGCGGTCGAGCAGCCGCCAGACGCCCTTGTCGCCGTGCAGGTCGCCGAGCTCGCCGAAGGTCGCGTGCGAGAAGGCGATCGGGTGCCCGCGGCCGTCGTCGTAGCGGCAGACGGCGAGCGGCGCGGCGCCGCGGCCGGCCAGCAGCGCCTGCACCGTCGACGCCGTCACCCCGGGCTGGTCGCCGAGCATGAGCACCAGCACCGTGCAGCGCAGGTCCACCGCTCCGAGCGCCTTGGCGATCGACGACGAGCAGCCCTCGCCGTAGTCGTCGTTGACGACGACGTCGGCGCCCTCGAGGTCGACCCGGTGGCGCACCTCGTCGGCCGCGCCGCCCAGCGCCACCACGAGCTGGTCGAAGGCGCACGCGCGCGCGACGTCGACGACGTGGCCCAGCAGCGTCCCGTCGCCGTAGGCCAGCAGCTGCTTGGGCCGGCCGAGGCGCTTGGAGCCGCCCGCGCCCAGCACCAGCCCGGTGACGAACTCGTCCGTCACTGCGGCGGCTCGGGGCGCCCCTGCATCGCGGCCCACACGCGCGCCGGGGTGCACGGCATGTCGATGTGGTCGACGCCGTGGGTCTCGTGCAGCGCGTCGATCACCGCGTTGACGATCGCCGGCGGCGAGCCGACGTTGGGCGACTCGCCGACGCCCTTGGCGCCGAGCGGGTGGTGGGGGCAGGGCGTGACGGTCGCGCCGACCTCGAAGTCCGGGCACTCCAGCGCCGTCGGGATCAGGTAGTCCATGAACGACGAGTTCAGGCAGTTGCCCTCCTCGTCGAAGCTGATGAGCTCCATCAGCGCGATCCCGACGCCCTCGGCGAGCCCACCGTGGATCTGGCCCTCGACGATCATCGGGTTGATGCGCACGCCGCAGTCGTCGACGGCGATGAAGCGCCGGATGGTGACCTGGGCGGTGTCGGGGTCGATGTCGACCACCGCGATGTAGGCGCCGTAGGGGTAGGTCAGGTTGGGCGGGTCGTAGATGACCTGCGCGTCGAGGCCGCCCTCCATGCCCTCGGGCATCGGCTCGCCGCTGTAGGCGCGCAGCGCGATGTCCTCGATCAGGGCGCCCTTCTCGGGGTCGCCCTTGACGTACCAGCGGCCCTTCTCCCAGGCGAGGTCCTCGGGCCTGGTCTCGAGCATCGTCGCGGCGATCAGGCGCGCCTTGTCGCGCACCTTGCGCGAGACGACCGCGACCGCCCCGCCCGAGACCGGCGTCGAGCGGCTGCCGTATGTCCCCAGGCCGTAGGGCGACTTGTCGGTGTCGCCGTGGCGGACCTCCACGTCCTCCGGCGGGATGCCGAGCTCCTCGGCCACGATCTGGGCGAAGGTCGTCTCGTGCCCCTGTCCCTGGGTCTGGGCGCTGATGCTCACGACCGCCTTCCCCGACGGGTGCACGCGCAGGTCGGCGCCGTCGTTCATCGACAGGCCGAGGATGTCCATGTGCTTGCGTGGGCCGGCGCCCACGCCCTCGGTGAAGAAGGACACGCCGATGCCCATCAGCTCGCCGCGCGCTCGCTTCTCGGCCTGCTCGCGGCGCAGCTCCTCGTAGCCGGCCAGCTCGAGCGCCAGCCGCAGCGCGCGCTCGTAGTCGCCGGAGTCGTAGGTCCAGCCGGTCCGGCTCTCGTACGGGAACTGCTCTGGGCGCAGGAGGTTGAGCAGGCGCAGGTCCACCGGGTCCATGCCGAGCTCGCGCGCCAGGCAGTCGA
>DATBKW010000011.1:0-4186 GCA_036555665.1 Solirubrobacteraceae bacterium
GAGATTGACGGTCACGAACCCGAGCGTAGCGCTCGGGCAACGGTGTAGGATGGCGCCCGTTCAAGGGTCGGTGGCAAGGGAAGCCGGTGCGAATCCGGCGCGGACCCGCCACTGTCACCGGGGATGCCACCCGCACGAGCGCGACGCTCGAGCCACTGGAAGGCGATGCCGACCGGGAAGGCGCGGACAAGGCAAGGGCCCGGGAGCCAGGAGACCTGACGCCGACCGTCAAGCCCGATGCCCTCGTGGAAAGGGGTGGCTCCGTGAAGAGATGTCTCCTCGGCCTCGCGGCCGTTGTCCTTGCCTTGCTGCCGGCGGTGCCGGCGGATGCGGCGCCGGTGACCGTCAATCTGCGGATCGAAGGGCCCGCCCGGACCCTGTTCGAGGGCCCGGTGACCACCGACGTGCGGCAGTTTCAGTTCACGGGCGATCCTGTCAGCCACATCTGTGACGGAACGTCGGCCAACATGGGCCCGAGCGCGACGCCTGGACCCACTCGCGGCGCAGCGGTCGCAGCGGCCGCGGCGCAGGCGCCGTTCACGATGACCGGCACCTGGTTCGACAACCTCGGGAGCCCTTCGTTTAGCCAGATCGCCGGTGAGAACGTCGCCTATGACATGAACACGAACAAGTACCTCGTCGAGTATCTGAACGGAACGGGCTCGACTCTCGGCTCGTGCGCCGAGCAGATCTCGAACGGCGACGACGTCCTCTTCGCCTATGGCACCGGCACCGAGGCGCTCCTCAAGCTTTCGGGACCGAGTAGGGCGGCTCCCGGCACGCCGGTCAACCTCCGAGTTACGAGCTGGGCCGGGAGCCCAGTAGCGGGGGCGAGTGTGGGCGGCCAGACGTCCGGCACCGATGGAGTCGTGACGGTCGGACCGTTCTCCACGACCGGTCCCCAGGACCTGAAGGCCACCAAGGACGGTGCGATCCGCTCCAACCGCGTGAGCCTCTGCGTCACCACCGGATCCGACGGTGCCTGCGGCACTACGGCATCGGCGCCGTCTGGATGCCGCACCACCGGTGACGACGGCAACTGCGGCACCAAGGACAAGCGCGCGCCGCGCGGCAAGATCGAATCGATACGTGAGGGGCAGCACTTCGGCAAGGGCAAAGGGCCGCGAACCTTGAAAAAGGTCGTGACCGCGGACCCGTCGGGCATCGCCGATGTGCGGCTGCGGCTGACGCGCAACGACCACGGCCGCTGCCAGACCTTCGACGGGCGCAGCGAGCGGCTCGTCAAGCTCAAGCGCTGCGGGGCCAAGCGCGGCAGGTGGTTCAGCGCCGGTGACCGCGAGCAGTGGTCCTACCTGCTGCCCTCGCGCCTGGGGCGCGGGCGCTGGGTGCTGGACCTCCAGGCCCGCGACAAGGCGGGCAACGTCGACGCGCTGCTGCAGCGCACGCGCACCCGCGTGGTCTTCACGGTGTCGTGAGGCGCGCCGCGGTCCTCGCAGTCCTGGCGGCCCTCGCGCTCTCGGGCTGCGGCCTGGGCGCGGGGGCCACCCCCGCCGGCACGAAGCTGACGATCACGCGCGACTTCGGCGCCAAGCCGCTGCGCGAGCTCGACGCGCCGGCGGCCAAGGGCAGCGAGACCGTGATGCGGCTGCTGCAGCGAAACGCGAAGGTCACGACCCGCTACGGCGGCGGGTTCGTGCAGTCGATCGACGGCCTGGCGGGCGGGCGCAGCGCCGGCCGGCCGGTCGACTGGTTCTACTACGTCAACGGCGTCGAGGCATCGCGCGGCGCCGCGTCGACGCGTCTGCGCGGCGGCGACCGCATCTGGTGGGACCGTCACGACTGGAGCGCCACGATGCGCGTGCCGGCCGTCGTCGGCTCGTTCCCCGAGCCGTTCCTGCACGGCATCGACGGCAAGCGGCTGCCGGTCCGCGTCGAGTGCGCGACCCCGCGCAGCGACCCATGCAAGCAGGTGTCCCAGCGCCTGGTCTCCTACGACATCCCGGCGGCGACCGGCGGCCTGCTGACGGCCAGCGCCCCGGAGACCCTGCGCGTGCTGGTCGGCCCGTGGCAGGCGATCGACTTCGACCACGCGATCCAGGGCCTGGAGAAGGGTCCCGCGGCCAGCGGGGTCTACGCGCGCGTCGCCAAGGATGGGCGCACGATCACCACGCTCGACGCCGACGGCCATGCCGTGCGCGCGCTCGGCCCGGGCACCGGGCTCGTGGCCGCCACCCAGAGCGGCGACGACCGGCCGATCTGGGTGGTCACCGGCACCGACGACGCCGGCGTCGCCTCGGCGGTCCGCGCCTTCGAGGAGGGCACGCTCGACCATCGCTTCGCGGTCGCCGTCAGCGACGACCTGCCGATCTCCCTTCCGGTGGCGCGATGACCTATCGCCGCCGCGCCAGCCCGCTGCACGTCGCGCGCGCCGCGGCCGGCGGCGGCTATTGCCTCGCGCTCGCCGGCTGCGCGCTGGCCTTCGAGAACCCGACCGTGCTCGTCGCGCTCGCGATCGCGGCGCTCGCCGCGGCGGCAGCGGCCGGCGTCGTGCGCGAGGTCGCGCGCACGGTCCGCTACACGCTGCCACTGGCGGTCCTCGTCGCGGTGGTCAACGCGCTCGTCGTGCGCGACGGCCTCACCGTGGTGGCCAGGCTCGGCGAGGTCCCGCCCTTCGGGCAGATCGACATCACCGCCGAGGCCCTCGTCTACGGCCTCGTGCTCGGCGGGCGGGTCCTCGTGATCGTGCTGTGCTGCGCGTTGTTCGCGGCGGCCGTCGATCCCGACGAGGTCTTGACGCTGTTTCGCCGCGTGTCGTTTCGCTCGGCGCTGACCGCCGCGCTGGCGACCCGGTTGGTGCCGGTCCTGGCCCGCGACGCGCGCCGGATGAGCGACGCGCGCGCGTGCCGGCCGCAGCCCGTGCCGCGTATCGCTGTGCTGCGCGCCGTCGCGGCAAGCGCCCTTGACCGCGCGATCGATGTCGCGGCCACGCTCGAGGTGCGCGGCTACGGCGCGGCGGGCGCCGCTGCGCCCGCGCGCCCGCCGTGGTCGCGCCACGACGTCGCCTTCGCCGCGGCGGCGGTGGCGCTCGTCGCTCTTGCCGTGGCCGCCCGCGTCGCCGGCATCGGCGGGTTCGCCGCCTACCCGTCGCTCGACGTGCCCACCGGGCCCGCGGAGGTGGGCCTGGCCGTCGCGATCCTCGTCGTCGCGCTGGCGCCGTTCCTCGATCGCCGGGGGATCGAGCGATGAGCTCGCTGATCCTCGACCGCGTGACGTACACCTATCCGGGCGCGGAGCAGCCCGCCCTGCGCGACGTCTCGCTGGCCGTCGAACCGGGTGAGTTCGTCGTGCTCGCCGGACTGTCGGCCAGTGGCAAGTCGACGCTGCTGCGCGCGGCCTGCGGCCTGGTCCCGCACTTCCACGGGGGCGTCTTCGCCGGCTGTGCGCTGGTCGGCGGCCTCGACACGCGTGAGCACGGGCCGGCGCAGCTGTCGGCCGTGGCGGGCACGCTGTTCCAGGATCCCGAGACGCAGATCGTGCTGGGCACGGTGCGCCACGAGCTCGCCTTCCCGCTCGAGAACCGCGGCGACGGCGCAGCCGCGGTCGCCCGCGGGGTGGAGGAGGTGGCGCTGGCGCTGGGGATCGAAGGGCTGCTCGAGCGGCCGACGAGCGAGCTCAGCGGCGGCGAGCTTCAGCGCGTGGCGCTGGGCGCCGCGCTGGCCGGGCGCCCGCGGCTCGTCCTGCTCGACGAGCCGACATCGCAGCTGGACCCGGTCGCGGGCGACGAGCTCGTCTGGCTTTTGCGCCGCCTCAACGAGGAGTGGGGCACGGCAGTCGTCCTCGCCGAGCACCGGCTCGAGCGCTGCCTGGCTCACGCCGATCGCGTGGTCGCGCTGCACGACGGCGCCGTCGTCTGCGACGCGCCGCCGCGCGCGTTCCTGGAGTGGGCGGGCGAGCGCTCGCCCGCGCTCCAGACGCCCGGCGCGCGGCTGTTCGAGCGCGCGGGGCTGCGCCCGCTGCCGGCCGGAGTAAAGGACGCGCGTGCGACGCTGCGCTCGCACGGGCTGCTCGACGAAGACGGGGCGGCCGCGTCGCCCCCGCTG
Organism: Solirubrobacteraceae bacterium; assembly: GCA_036555665.1. Lineage (GTDB taxonomy): Bacteria > Actinomycetota > Thermoleophilia > Solirubrobacterales > Solirubrobacteraceae > JAOPZW01. The sequence goes on from DATBKW010000011.1 coordinate 4,062, forward strand.
CCGCGGCGCCCGCGCGAGCGGGATCCCTTGGCGGCCGCGTCGCTCGCGCCGGCGCCGCGGCGCCCGCGCAAGCGCGACCCCTTCGCCCTGCGCGCCCGCGGCGTCTGGTGCGAGCCGCCGGGCGG
>DATBKW010000012.1:0-2275 GCA_036555665.1 Solirubrobacteraceae bacterium
GAGCGCCGTGAGCTCATCCTGCGCTGGCTGGGCACCGAAGGCAAGGTGCGGGCATCGGATCTCGCGCTGCGGCTGCGCGTCTCGCTTGACACCGTGCGGCGCGACCTGCAGGAGCTGGCGGACGCCGGCGCGCTACGGCGCGTGCACGGCGGCGCGTTGCCGCCGGCATCGCCAGGGCCGGACTCGTTCGTCGAGCGCCTGCCCGAGGACGTCGCCGCCAAAGCCGCGATCGGCCAGGCCGCCGTCGGCCTCGTCCGCCCAGGAGACGTCATCGCGATCAGCGGTGGCACCACCACGCTCGAGTTCGCACGTCGGCTCCCCGACGACCTCGACGCGACCGTCATCGCCACCAACCCGCACATCGCGGTCGCGCTCGCGGATCACCCGGCGCTGACCGTCGACGTCGTGGGCGGCCGCCTGCACCCGGCGGCGCGCACCGTCGTCGGCTCCGACGCCGTCGAGGCCTTCCGGCGCGTACGTCCGGACGTGTGCGTGCTGTCGGCGTGCTCGCTGCACCCCACCGTCGGGATGGCCCTGCGACAGCGCGAGGAGGCCGCCGTCGTGCGCGCCATGGTGCAGGACTCCGGGCGCGTCGTGTCGCTCACCACGGCGAACAAGCTCGGCACGACCGGGCCGTATCCCGTGGCCGAGATCGACCGTATCGACACGCTCGTCACCGACGCCTCCGACGACGAGGTCACCGTCTACCGCGACCTCGGCATCGAGGTTATCCGGGCATCCCCGCCCACAGCCGAGCAGGGCGCGAAGCGGCGGCGAGGGGAGACTCCGTGGGCCTGACCGGTACGCCCCGCCAGGCGCGCGGCGCCGTCACCGTCGTCTTCTTCCTCAACGGGCTGATCTTCGGCTCCTGGGCCGCGCGCATCCCCGCGGTGCGCGACCACGTCGGACTGTCCGACGGCGAGCTGGGCATCGCGCTGGCCTGCGGGGCGATCGGCTCGATCATCGCCATGCCGATCGCCGGCGGGCGCGCCGCGCGCCTCGGCAGCCGCCGCGCGACGCGCGCGGCGCTCGCGTTCCTGTGCGCGATCACCGCCGTCGTCGCGCTGGCGCCGAGCCTGCCGGCTCTGTGCGGGCTGATGCTCCTCTACGGCGCGGCGATGGGCTCGCTCGACGTCACGATGAACGCTCACGGCGTCGCCGTGGAACGCGCCTACGGCCGCGCGATCCTGGCGAGCTTCCACGCTGCGTTCTCGATCGGCGGGCTGGCCGGCGGCGCGCTCGGCGCCCTCGCCGCGGCCGCCGGGCTCGATGTGCGCGTGCAACTGGCGATCGTCGCCGCGGTGACCGCCGTCGTCGGCCTGACCTGGTCGCGGCGCTTCCTCGGCGCCGACGTCGACGCGATCGGCCACGCCGACCCGGTCTTCGTGCGCCCGCCGCGGCGGCTGCTCGCGCTGGGCGCGCTCGCCTTCGCCTGCCTGCTCATCGAGGGGGCGTCGGCGGACTGGAGCGGCGTCTACCTGCGCGACGAGCTCGGCACCACCGCCGCGATCGCCGCGCTCGGCTTCACCGCCTTCAGCGTGACGATGACGCTCGGGCGGATCTTCGGCGATCGTCTCGTCGACCGCTTCGGCCCGACGACCGTCGTTCGCGTGGGCGGCTCGATCGCCGCGGTCGGCTTCGGACTGGCCCTGCTCGTCGCCCAGCCGGCCGCCGCGATCGCCGGCTTCGCGTGCCTCGGCGCGGGCATGTCGGGTGTGGTGCCGATCGTCTTCCGCGCCTCCGGGCACGTCCCCGGCATGGCCGCCGGGGTCGGCCTCGCCGCGGTGTCGACCACCGGCTACCTCGGCTTCCTCGTCGGCCCGCCGACGATCGGTGGCCTCGCCGAGCTGGTGGGCCTCCCGTCGGCGCTCGTGGTGCTCGTCGTGCTGGCCAGCGCCGTGGCGCTCCTCGCGGCAACGACGCGCATCGCCGGCACGGGGCACGCGATGGCGGGCGAGCCGCATCCGGTGACCGCGTGACGACGATCCTCTCCGACCTCGACGGCGTCCTCGTCGACTCGCACGAGTCGATCATGCGCGCGTGGCACTGGTGGGGCGCGATGCACGGCGTCGAGGCGCAAGCGATCGAGAGCGTGCAGCACGGCCGCCCGTCGGGCGAGATCATCGCGGCGCTCGCGCCCGGGCTCGACGCCGCCGCCGAGTCGCGCGCGATCGACCTGCGCCAGGCGGGCGACACCGGCGGCGTCGTTGCGCTCCCGGGCGCCTGCGAGCTCTTCGAAGGCTCGGAACCCGTGGCGGTCGTGACGTCCTGCACC
>DATBKW010000013.1:0-4526 GCA_036555665.1 Solirubrobacteraceae bacterium
GCGAGCGCAGGGATGACCTCGTCGAAGCACGCGATCAGCTCGTCGAACGTCTCGATGCGCCGCGCCGGACAGCCGAGCGCGTGTGCCATCGCGGCGATGTCGACCGCCTCGAAGCCCGGCCACGGCGGCTCCTTGCCCGTATTGGCCGCGAGCTGGTCCATGACCGCGTAGCGACCGTTGGCCATGACGAGGAACAGCGCGCCGATCCCGTAACGCGCGGCGCTCCACAGCGCCTGGATCGCATAGAGCGATGCGCCGTCGCCGACGACGGTGAGCACCGGGCGCTCGGGCAGCGCCATGCGCAGGCCGGCCGTGGCGGGCAGCGCGAAGCCGAGGCCGCCCATAGCCGCGCTGACGAGGCCCATCGGCGCGCGCGTGGGCAGGCGCTGGTTGAGCTCGGGCCGGCTGGATGGGCTCTCCTCGACCACGACGGCGTCGCGCGCCAGCCGGGGCACCAGCGCGTCGAAGACGTGCCCGGCGCGCAGCGGCTCACCCGGGGCCGGAGGAGGCAGCGGCGAAGGCTGCCGCCCGGGCGCGGGCGCGGGCGCCGGCCGCTGCGCCAGGCGCGAGGCCAGGGCGCTGCACACGCCGGCCGGCTCGGCCAGCAGCGTGAGCTCCGACAGGCTGCGGTGGGCCTCGTCGGGGTCGTCGGTGACCTGCGCCAGGCGCATGCCCGGGTTGACGAGCGGCCCGGGCTCGTAGTTGTACTGGCGGAAGATCGGCGCCCCGACCGCGAGGATCGTGTCGAACGGGCTGAGCATCTCGCGCAGGCGCGCGCGGGCGTGCGGCAGGTAGCCCGCGAACAGGGCGTGGTCCTGCGGGAAGCCGGCGCGCGCGCCGAAGGCCTCGGTGAAGACCGGGCACGACAGACGCTCGGCGAGCGCGACCAGGCCGGCCCAGCCGTCGGGCGTGTCGGTGCCCGCGCCGGTGACGATCGCCGGCGCCTCGGCCGCCTCCAGGAAGGACGCAAGCTCGTCGATGGCCTCCGGCGTCGCGACCTGGGCGCGCACGATCCGCTCGGGGCCGAGGATCTCGTGCGGCTCGGGGGCGGACGCCGTCCAGTCGTCCATCGGCACGATGACCAGCGCGGGTCCGCGCGCGGTGACCGCCGCGTGGTGGGCGCGGGCCAGCGCGCCCGGCACGTCCTGAGGGCGCACGGGTTGGTCGACGGACACGGGATATTCGCCGGCCAGGCCGTGGAGGCGTCCGGCGAGGAAGGGCTCCTGGGCGAGGTGGCGGCGGTCCTGTTGGCCCACCATGACCACGAGCGGCGCGCGGTTGACGCGCGCGGTGGCCAGCGCGGCGACCGCGTTGCCCAGCCCGGCGGTCGTGTGCAGCAGGGCGAAGGACGGCTCGCCGCGGCCCAGCGCGTAGCCGGTGGCGAGCCCGACCACCGAGCCCTCGTGCAGGGCCAGCACGAAGTGCAGGTCGTCGGGCAGGTCGACCAGGAAGGAGATCTCGGTCGAACCCGGGTTGGAGAAGATCGTCGTCAGGCCCAGCGCGCGCATGACGTCGAGCGTGGCATCGCGCACGGTGCGGTCCGGTGCGCCTCCGTCACCCGAGCGCAGGCCCGCGGGCGCGGTCTGCGATCGCATGGCGCGCCACTCTAGTCGGATACGCTGCCGCCCGGCTCGTGGACCGACTGCGCGACAAGGTGGCGTTGATCTCCGGTGGCGGGGGCAGCATCGGCGCCGCAACGGCACGCCTGTTTGCGGCCGAGGGCGCCAAGGTGGTCGTCATCGACGTCGACGAGGACGCCCTGGCCGCGCTGGTCGGCGAGCTCGGCGAGGAGCGCGCCGCGCACGCGGTCGCCGACGTGACCGACTCCGACGAGGTTCGCGGGGCCGTCGCGCTTGCCGTCGAGCGCTTCGGCGGCCTCGACATCGCCTTCGCCAACGCCGGCATCTTCGGCGTCCCGGCGACCATCGCCGACTACCCCGAGGACGTCTTCGACCGCGTCATGGCGGTCAACGTGCGCGGCTCGTTCCTTCTCGCCAAGCACGCCATGGCGGCCATGCGCGACGGCGGCAGCCTGATCTTCAACTCCAGCGTCGTCGGCCTGCTGTCGGAGGCCGGGATCTGCGCCTACGCGACGTCCAAGCACGCGCTCGTCGGGCTCATGCGCACGGCGGCCAAGGAGGGCGCCGCGCGGGGCATCCGCGTCAACAGCGTGCACCCCGGCCCGGTCGACAACCGCTTCCAGCACGCGATCGAGGTCGAGGTCACCGGGGCGCCCGCGCCGAAGGCCGCCGAGCTGTTCGAGGAGAACATCCCGCTCGGCCGCCATGCGTCGCCGGAGGAGATCGCACGTACCGTGCTGTTCCTCGCCGGCGACGAGAGCTCGTTCGTGACCGGCGCGACGCTGTCGGTCGACGGCGGCATGAGCGACTGAGCACAATCTTGCGGGCCCCGGCGGGCGGTGCCATCGTGCTGGCCGCCGATGCTCCACACCCTGGCAGACCCGGTCTGGGCGGCGGCGCTCTCCCCGGTCGAGCAGCAGCACCTGTTGCAGGCCCGGCAGATGCAGGCGCTGTCGTTCGCGGTCCACATCCCGCTGGTCTGCTTCGGCATCGCCTTCCCGAGCATGGTGATGCTCGTCGAGTCGCTCTACGTGCGCACGGGCGACGAGCTGTACCGCACGCTGGCCAAGCGGTGGTCGAAGATGATGATGGCGCTGTTCGCCGTCGGCGTCGTGACGGGGACGATCCTGTCCTTCGAGATGGGCCTGCTGTGGCCCAACTTCATGGCGACGTTCGGCGGCGTCTTCGGGCTCGCCTTCGGCCTGGAGGGCTTCTCGTTCTTCCTCGAGGCGATCTTCATCGCCATCTACGTCTACAGCTGGGACCGCATGTCCTCGCGCAAGCACCTGCTCTGCGGCGTCCCCGTGGTGCTCGCCGGGTTCAGCGGCTCGCTCTTCGTCCTCTCGGTCAACGCGTGGATGAACCACCCCGGCGGCTTTCGCCTCGACGCCGCCGGGAAGGTGACCCACGTCGAGCCGTGGCGCGCGCTCTTCGCCAACGGCCACCTGTGGCCGGAGCTGGCGCACATGTACCTGGCCGGGTTCATCGTCACCGGCTTCGTCGTCGCGGCCGCCTACGCGTGGGGGTGGCTGAAGGGGCGACGCGGGCGCTACGAGCGCATCGCGCTGGCGGTCCCGCTGACCATCGCCGCACTCGCCTCGCCGGTGCAGCTGCTGATCGGCGACTGGATCGCGCGGCGCGTCACCGAGGACCAGCCGACGAAGCTCGCGGCGATGGAGGGCCTGGGGCCGACGACCAGGGGCGCCCCGATCCACATCCTCGGTTGGTACGAGGACGGCAAGGTCAAGTTCGGCATAGAGGTCCCGCAGGGGCTCTCGCTGCTGGCAAGGCACAAGTTCAACGCCACCATCCGCGGCCTCGAGGCCGTCGCGCCGGCCGATCGCCCGCCGGTCAACGTCGTGCGGGTTGCCTTCCAGACGATGGTCGGCATCGGCACGCTGCTGGCCGCGCTGTCGGTGCTGCACCTCGTGACGTGGTTCCGGCGGCGGCGCTTCGTGGAGTCGCGATGGTTCCACTGGGGGGTGGTGGCCGCCGGGCCACTGTCCTTGGTGGCGCTCATCGCCGGTTGGGTGACGACGGAGGTCGGCCGCCAGCCGTGGGTCGTCTACGGCGTGATGCGCACCTCGGCGGCCGTCACCGGCGCCGGCGGGATACCCGTCGGCTACGCGACGCTGGTCGTCGTCTACCTCGTCCTCGCCTTCGCGGTCGCGTGGATCCTGGGCCGCCTTGCGCGCCGGCCGCTGGACGTCGCGGGCGCACCTCCACCGATCCTCGAAACCCATGGACCTGGCTGACGTCCCCGCGATCCTGATCCTCGTCGGGATCGCCGCCTACATTGTCTTCGCCGGCGCGGACTTCGGCGCCGGCCTGTGGTACCTGCTCGCCGGACCCGGGCCGCGCGGGCGCCCGATCCGCGACTTCACCTATCACGCGATGGCCGCCGTGTGGGAGGCCAATCACGTTTGGCTGATCTTCGTGCTCGTCGTGACCTGGACCGCCTATCCGGTCGCGTTCGGGTCGATCATGTCGACGCTCGCCGTCGCGCTGTTCATCGCCGCCATCGGGATCATCATGCGCGGGACGGCCTACGCGCTGCGCAGCGGCGCGCCGCCCGATCGCGAAACCGAGGGCGTCACCGGCTTCGTCTTCGGTGCCTCGTCGGTGCTCACGCCGTTCGCCCTGGGCGCGGCGATCGGGGGGATCGCGTCAGGGCGCGTGCCGGTCGGCAACGCCGCGGGCGATCTGATCACGAGCTGGCTGAACCCGACCTCGATCGTCATCGGGGCGATCGCCGTGGCCACGTCGGGCTACCTCGCCGCCGTGTACCTCGCCGGCGACGCGACGCGCGGCGGCGAGCTCGAGCTGGCGCGGGGCTTCCGGACGCGCGCGCTGGCGATGGGCGTGGTGTCCGGAGCGCTGGCCGTCGTGGGGCTGATCGTGGTGCGCTCCGATGCGCGGGCGCTGTTCGACGACCTCACCAGCGGG
>DATBKW010000014.1:0-6840 GCA_036555665.1 Solirubrobacteraceae bacterium
TAGAGGCTGCCGGGGCGATTGAACTCGGCGCGCCAACGGCGCTCGGACGGGTCTTGCGGGTCGGACAGCGCTTCCACTGCAACGGCGCGTAGACCCTCGTTGGTGAAGGCATCGAGCTCCGAGCGGGCGAGCGGCCACGGCGGGCCGTGCCCGGCCGCGGTGTCATCGTCGCGGTGGGAGGCCACGACGAGCAGGGTCCCGCCGGGCGCGACGAGCTGCGCGATCTTCGCCCTCGCCCGGTCGCGCACCGGTGCGGGCAGAGCCTGGAGCGTGAAGATCTCGACGACGAGGTCGAACGCGTGCGTCCAGGCCGGCGGCGGATCGAGCACGTCCGCCTGGACGAACTCGGCCGCTGTGTCCGCAAAGCGGTCGCGAGCCTCGGCGATCGCGGTCGGCGAGACATCGAAGGCCAGCGTGTCGAACCCGCGCCGCGCGAGATACGCGGCGTCGGCGCCCAGGCCGGCGCCCACGACGATCGCGCGCCGTCCGGCGCCGTGGAGTCGACGCGCGTCGGCCCACGTCGCAAGCGCCCAGTGCGGGTGGCGCCGGCTCCACGGCATCGCCACCTCCCCGGCGGCGCCCGCCTGGTAGAGCTCGTCGAACCAGCCGGTTGCGTCGCCTGCTGCCAGCGCGCGTGCCGCGAGGCGATCGCCCTGCTCGTCCCAGCCGCCCGAGGTGTGCGCGAGCACCAGCGGCACGACGCGGTCCCAGGTCTCCGCGGGCGGGAGCTGGTGGCCGACGCCCGGCAGCGCGACCAGGTCTGCACCGGGAATCTCGGCGGCGAGCGCTTCGGCATGGCCGAGCGGGAACAGCGGGTCATCCGTGCCGTGCAGGATCAGCGTCGGCACCGCGACCTGCTCCAGGCGAGACCGCGCGGGCTCGTCGTCGTCGATCAGCCCGTGGTTGGTCAGGCTTGCCGCCATGTCGTGGCTGCGCGCCACGACGCGCTGCGCAATCGCGCGCACCCGCGGCTCGTCCATCGGCACCGAGCCGGCGAAGGCGCGCTCGGTGTCGACGATGTGCTCGACCACCGCCCCCGGATCGCCCCAGTCCAGGTCGTGCGGCGGACCGGCGAAGTGTGCTCGCAGGCGCTCGCTCATCGGGGGCAGCGCGGGTCGTTCCGGGCCACCGGGAACCGCCGGGCTCGTGGCGATCAGGGTCAGCGATGCGACTCGATGCGGATGGTCGAGTGCCAGCCGCTGCGCGATCGCGCCGCCCATCGACACACCCACGATGTGCGCCTCGTGCACGCCCACCCGATCGAGCACCCGGATCGCATCACCGATGAGGTCGCTGGCGTGGTAGCCGGGCGAGCCGGCCGGCCAGTGCGACGAGCGGCCGGTGTCGCGCTGGTCATAGCGGATGACAAACCGCAACCCGGCGGCGAGCCGCTCGCACAGCGCGTCGTCCCACCAGTCCATCGAACCGCCCATCCCGGAGAGGAGCAGGATGGCCGGATGACCCGGATCGCCGAACGTCTCGACGCACAGCCGGACGCCGTCGACGTCGGCCACCACGAACTGCCGGCCAGGCGAGGAATCGGCTTCGCTCATCGCGGACAGGCCGAAGCCCCAGTCCATCGAGTTGCAATTTGAGGCCTTTGCAGGCTTTCCGGCTTCTCGTCAGACCAGGGCTTCGGGAGTAGCGGGGGCGGGATTCGAACCCGCGACCTTCGGGTTATGAGCCCGACGAGCTACCAGACTGCTCCACCCCGCGGCGTGGGCCTACACACTAGCAACTCGAGGCCGATCGGATCAACCGCGCGAGCTGCGTTCTCGGCACGCGCAAGAATCCCGCGCCATGGCCCACGTCTTCGTCACCCGCCGACTGCCGGGGACCGCGCTCGAGCGGCTCGCCGAGGAGCACGAAGTGGACGTCTGGCCCGGCGACATGCCGCCGGAACCCGATGAGCTGCGCGCTCGCGTCGCCGACGTCGAGGGTCTGCTGAGCCTGCTCACCGAGCGCATCGACGCCGACCTGCTGGCGGCCGCGCCGAAGCTGCGCGCGATCGCCAACTACGCGATCGGCTTTGACAACGTCGACGTGGAAGCGGTGACCGCGCGGGGCATCCCGGTCGGCGTCACACCCGACGTGCTCACCGACGCGACGGCCGACTTCGCGTGGGCGCTGATGCTCGCCGCGGCGCGCCGGCTGGTCGAGGCCAATCGCGACGTGCTCGACGGCAGGTGGCGCACCTGGGAGCCGCAGGGCTGGATCGGCGCCGACGTCCACGGCGCCACGCTCGCCGTCGTCGGCGCCGGGCGCATCGGCCGCGCGGTGGCCAAGCGCGCCGAGGGCTTCGAGATGGAGGTCGTGATGGTCGACCTCGGCGACGACCTCGAGGCGGCGTTGCAGCGCGCCGACTTCGTGTCCCTGCACGCGCCGCTGACCCCCGAGACCCACCACCTCATCAACGCCGAGCGGCTCGCGCTGATGAAGCCGACCGCGATCCTCGTCAACACCGCGCGCGGGCCGATCGTCGACCAGGTCGCGCTGGCCGCGGCCCTGCGCGAGGGGCGCCTCGCAGCCGCCGCGCTCGACGTCACCGACCCCGAGCCGCTGCCGCCCGACGACCCGCTGCTCCAGGCGCCCAACCTGATCGTCGCGCCGCACATCGCCTCCGGCACGACCACCGCGCGCGCCGCGATGGCCGACCGCGCCGTCGACAACCTCCTGGCCGCGCTGGCCGGCGAGCCGATGCCCTACCCGGCGCCGCTCGAGCCCCCGGCAGCGGGCTGATCGGCGTGCGCGTCGCCGTCGTCGACATCGGCAGCAACTCGACTCGCCTGCTCGTCGCGGACGTCGGCGCCGACGGCGCGCTCACCGAGCTCGAGCGGCGCTCCAGGGTCACGCGCCTGGGCGATCGCGTCGAGCGCACCGGCCGCCTCGCCGAGGACGCCATGGATCGCGTGCTCGCCACGCTGGCCGTCTACCGCGAGCTGATCGACGCCCACGGTGCACAGGAGACCGTCGCGGTGCTCACGAGTGCCGTCCGCGACGCCGCCAACGGCGCGCAGTTCGCCGCGCGCGTGCGCGACGGCTACGGCCTCGACGCCCGCACGATCCCCGGCGACGAGGAGGCGCGCCTGACCTTCCTGGGCGCGACGAGCGAGCGCGCGCCCGACGATGCGACACCGACCGTGGTGATCGACATCGGCGGCGGCTCGACCGAGCTGGTCGTCGGCACGGGCCATGACGTCGGCTTTCATGTCTCGACCCAGGCGGGCGTGGTCCGGCACACCGAGCGCCTCATCGTCACCGACCCGCCGACCGCCGCGGAACTCGACGCGCTCGCCGCCGACGTCCGCGCGATCTTCGAGGCTGCGGTGCCCGCCGCGGTCCGCAAGGCCACGCGCGCGGCCATCGCCGTCGCCGGTACCGCCACGTCGCTCGGCGCGATAGACCTGAATGTGGATCAGTGGGCCTCGGATGCGACGCACGGCCACCGGCTGTCGCTGTCCGCATGCGCGGCGATCCTCGATCGGCTCGTCGCCCTCACCGAGCCGGAGCGCCGCACGGTGCGCGGACTACATCCCGACCGCGCGCCGACGATCATCGCCGGCGTGGTCATGCTGATCGAGGCGTTGAGGGCCTTCGGCCTCGATTCCACCGAGGTTTCCGACCACGACATCCTGCGCGGCGCGGCGCTGGCGACGGTCCACCGGGGGCGCCATGCTGGCGCCCCGGCGCCGGCCTCATAGCGAAGAGCATCGCGGCGGACCCTGTGGGCTGAGGAAACACGGGACCCGCCGCAACGCAAGAACGAACCCAGCGAAGAAGAGCTACCCCATCCCCACTTCTGGTATGCCGTCTGGACGTATGTTCGATAGGAATGCCGCGGTCAGAGGCCGGACAATCGATCCGCTGGCGAAGGGGTGCTCGTGCCGCATAGGTGTGAACGCTCCGGCTGCCGGCCTCATAGGTTCGGGCGAAGCCGCATCGAATCGGCGCCTCCCGCCGCTCGAACCGTCGAACCCGGCCCCTACATGGCACGTACCCCTGCCCGTCCTGTCGGGGCCAACTTTGGAAGCCGCCCTCGGGCGGCTTCCATCGCGTCAACGGCGCCCTACGCCAGGTTCGACCGGCGCGGATAGACGACCGTCGGGTCGGTCAGGACGTTGACCAGCGCGGGCAGGCCGGCCGAGAAGGCGCGCTCGAGCGCCGGACGCAGGTCCGACGGGCGCTCGACCAGCTCGCCGTGGCCGCCCAGCGCGGCGACGAGCTGGTCGTAGCGCGTCCCAGGCCGCAGGTCGGCGGCCACCGAGTAGCCGTAGAGGAACTCCATCGGGTGCTTCTCCAGCGCCCAGATGCCGTTGTTGCCCATCACGCCGACGACGTTGACCCCGTGGCGCGCGAGGGTGTCGAACTCCATGGCGCTGAAGCCGAAGGCGCCGTCGCCGAGCAGCAGCACCACCTGGCGCTCCGGGTGCGCAAGCTTGGCCGCCAGCGCGTAACCGGGCCCGCAGCCCAGGCAGCCGAACGGCCCCGGGTCAAGCCAGCAGCCGGGCTCGTAGGAGTCGACCACGCGCCCGGCGTACGACACGAAGTCGCCACCGTCGCCGACGATGATCGCGTTGCGGTCGAGGAGATCTCCGAGCTCGCGATACAGCCGCATCGGGTGCAGCGGCGCACGGTCGTCGTCGAGCTCGGCGCGCTCGCCGGCGCGCTTCTCGTCCTCCGCCGCGCGCAGGCTCGCCACCCACTCCGACGCGTCCGCGCCGCCGGCCGCCTCCGCGCGCAGCGCATCGAGGATCCCGCCGATCGACCCGTACAGCTCCGCCGCCACGGCGCGCGGATGGTCGCGCAGCGGCTCGGCGCGGTCGACGACGATCAGCTCGGTCTCCTCGCCGAAGGACTGCCCGAAGCCCAGGCGGAAGTCCATCGGCACGCCGATGACCAGCGCAACGTCGGCGCCCTTGAGCCCGTTCGAGCGCGCGCGCGAGAAGAACAGCTGGTGGTCGGCGGGCACGCACCCGCGCGCAAGGCCGTTGAGGAGGACCGGGATGCCGAGCTCCTGCGCCAGGGCGAGCAGCGCCTCCTCGCCGTGGCCCCAGTAGAGGTTCGTGCCGGCCATGATCACCGGGCGCTCGGCGCCGCGCAGCAGCGCCGCCGCGCGCGCCACGTCGGGAACGGGGCCGCCCGCGGCATCCGGCAGGGGCTCGGGGTCGCCGGCCTCCGGCGCCTCCTGGAAGACGACGTCCATCGGAAAGTCGACGAAGGTCGGCCCCGAGTGCGGCGTGACGGCGGCGCTCAGCGCCTCGTCGATGAGCGCCGGTATCTCGGCGGTCGCCTCGGGCGTCGCGGCGAGCTTGGTCACCGGGCGCACGAAGGGCACGTGGTCGATCTCCTGCAGGGAGCCCTGGCCCCAGCGCATCGCGGGCGCGCGGCCGCCGAGGACGAGCATCGGCGAGCCGTTCTGCTGCGCCGAGGCCATCGCGCTCATCCCGTTGGTCACGCCCGGGCCGGCCGTAAGCGCGGCGACGCCCGGCCGCCGGGTGACCTTCGCCCAGCCCTCGGCGGCGAACCCCGCGGCCGACTCGTGGCGCACGTCGACGAGGTCGATGCCCTCCTCGCGGCAGCCGTCGTAGATCGAGAACAGGTGCCCGCCGGACAGCGTGAACAGCTTGGTCACGCCGTGCGCCTTCAGCCGCTTGGCGACCAGTCGGCCTCCATGCAGCTGCGTCGCGCGTTCGGTGTCCGTGCTCATTGCCGGACCCTATCGACCGGCTGCATCGCCGAGCATCGCCTGCGCCTCCTCGAGCCACTCGGCGTGCGCGTCGAGGATGCGCCGCGCCAGGCGATGGTTGATCGCGATGACGCTCGCGCGATGCGGCAGGTCCTCGACGACGGCCCGCTGGGCCTCGAGCGCCGCGTAGCCCTCGGCGAGCGGCGCGCGCAGGCTGTCGAGCGATGCGCTGAGCGCTTCGGGGTCGGCGAACTCCGCCCCGAGCAGCCGCACGACGGGCTCGGACTGGATGCGCGGGAAGGCGCTCGGCTGCGCCAGCCATGTGCGCAGCGCCTCGCGGCCGGCGTCGGTCAGCGTGTAGTGGGTGCGGTCGTGGGTGCGGCCCGGGGTCCGCTCGGCGTCGAGCAGCCCGAGCTGGGACAGGCGCTTGGGCTCGGCGTACCACTGGCTCGCCGACGCCGCCCAGAACACGTGCTGGCCTTGGCGCATCATCCGCACGAGGTCGTGGGCGCCTGCGCCGCCCTCGCCGACGAGGACGAGTACCGCGTAGGAGAAGGGGGTCAGCTTGGGCATTGACATAGCTCCGGTTCGGAGGTATAAACTCCAGATCGGAGTTTACCCTACCGCTCGAGGAGACGAATGACCGACGACATCCAGTTCCTCGCCAGCCGCGTCCGCATCCACGTCAGTGGCGCCCGGACCGACGGCGGGTTCGCGCTGATCGAGGAGACCGCCCCGGCGGGCGACCAGCCACCGCTGCACGTGCACCGCAACGAGGACGAGACCTTCTACGTCCTCGAGGGCGAGGTCACCCTTTGGGTAGGTGAGAAGACGTACGTTCTGCGCCCCGGCGACTGCGCCTTCGCGCCGCGAGGCGTCCCGCACACGCTGCGCGCCGGCGAGGGCGGGGCGCGCAAGCTCGTGGCCTCCACGCCGGCGAGCTTCGAAAGCTTCGTCCGGGCGGTCAGCGCCGCGGGCATGCCCAGCCCCGAGGAGCTCACCCGGATCGCGGCCGACCACGAGATCGACATCCTCGGCCCTCCCGGCATGCTGCCGAGCGACCTGACCGCTGAGGAGGCCGCCTAGTGGGCCTTCTCGTAACGTTTGACCGGTAACGGCGGCCGGCGGCGCCGATCCGGCAAGGACGCAGAACC
>DATBKW010000015.1:0-5076 GCA_036555665.1 Solirubrobacteraceae bacterium
TACCAGGAGGCGCTCGACGAGCTGCGCCGCGAGCGCGGCCACCACTTCGATCCGGCGGTCGTCGACGCGTTCCTGAGCATCGTCGACCAGCTCGATCCCAAGCTGCTGGCTAGCGCCGCAGCACCCGAGCCAGGCGGTACGCCAACGCCTCGAGCAGCAGCTCCTCGGTCGGGTTGACGATCAGCATCGCGCGGGCCTCGTCGACGAGCTCGACAGCGGTGCGCAGGTCGTCGGGGTCCTGACCTTCGGCATCGGCCTGCAGCGCCTCGAGGCGGTCGACGGCGTGGACGACCTCGGGAGCGTGGTCGGCGACGGCGGCGACGTCGCGATACCAGAGGCCTGCGAGCTGCAGCGCCTGGTCCAGCGCGCCCGCCCGGGCGCGGCGGGCCGCGCGCCTGGCCGCCTCGGCGCCCTCGCGCTCGGCGCGCTTGCGCTCCTTCGTGGGGAGGTACTCGAGCTCGTCGGCGACGCGCTCCTCGACGGCGGCCTGCGCCTTGTCGCCCAACGCCTTCGCGCGCGCGAGGACATTGAGCCATGGGCGCGCGGCGAGCTCGCCGGTCAGCGCGGCGCGGGCGTAGGCCTCGGCGCTCGCGCGCAGCTTCGGCCCGTCGCCGAAGGCGAGCTGTGAGGCCCGTTCGGCGTCGCCGAGCCCCAGGCGCGCGCAGGCCTTGGCGGTCGTCTCGTCGATGCCGCGCAGGCGCGCGGCGATCTCGTCGGCGCCGGGCGCGTCGAAGCGCACATGCTGGCAGCGCGAGGCGATGGTGGGGAGGATCTCGCCCGGGCGGTCGGTCAGCAGGATGAGGTGGGCGAACGCGGCGGGCTCCTCGAGCGTCTTGAGCATCCGGTTGGCGGCTTGGTCGTTCATCGTCTCGGCGCGCTCGATGACGAACACGCGCCGGCGGGCCTCGAACGGGGTGCGGGCGGCCGCGGCCACCACCGGCTCGTCGATGTCGGCGACGAGCATCTCGGCCGCGCCGCTGGGGGTGACCCAGGTGAGGTCCGGGTGGACGCCGTGCTCCACGCGGGTGGTCGCCGAGTCGGGGTCGGCGGCGCCGTCGCTCAGCAGCGCGGCGGCGAAGGCGCGGGCGACGCTCGCCTTGCCCGAGCCGGCGGGGCCGTGGAAGAGGTAGGCGTGGCTGGGCCGGCCGTCGGGCGGCAGCGCGCCGCCGAGGACGGCGCGGGCGTGAGGGTGGCGTTCGGTGCCGGGGAGCACACCTGGAAGGCTACGGCCATGCGCGGGCGGCTCATCACCATCGAGGGCCTCGACGGGGCGGGCAAGACGACGCTGGCCGAGGGGCTCGTGGCTGCGCTGCGCTCCTCTCGGGAGGTGGTGCTGCTGCGCGAGCCGGGGGGCGTGGAGTTGTCCGAACGCATCCGGGCCCTGGTGAAGGACCCGTCGCTGCATGTCGATCCGCGTGCTGAGGCGCTGCTGTATGCGGCGGCGCGGGCGCAGCTCGTGGCCGAGCGCGTGTCGCCGTTGCTGGACGCCGGGACGTGGGTGCTGCTCGACCGCTTCGTCGATTCCTCTTTGGCCTACCAGGGCGCGGGGCGGGGGCTGGGCGTGGAGGCGGTGCGCGCGCTGAACGCGTTCGGCACGGGCGGGTTGGTGCCCGATCGCACGTTTCTGCTGCGCGCCGACGCGGCGACGCGCGGCGCGCGCCAGGACGTGCGCGGCGAGGCGCCCGACCGGCTCGAGCGCGAGGGCGGTGCCTTCTTCGATGCGATCGGCGCGGCCTACGACGAGCTGGCGGCGGCGGAGCCTTCGCGTTTCCGCGTGCTCGATGCGGGAGCGGCGCCCGACGCGGTGCTGCGAGCCGCGCTCGCGGCGCTGGCCGATCTGGGGTAGACCGGTTTGCATGTCGATTGACCGCACGACCCTCGCGCGTGACTCGTATCTCGCCTTCGCCGCCGGCGACCGTGAGCGCATCGAGCAGCTTTTCAGCGACGACTTCACCTTCTCGAGCCCCTACGACGTCGGGCTCGACCGCGCCGGCTACTTCGAGCGCTGCTGGCCGGGGAGCGGGCGGGGGCAGGCCTTCGAGTTCAAGCGGCTCGTCGAGGTCGGTGACGAGGTGCTCGTGACCTACGAGAGCGAGAAGCCCGACGGATCGCGCTTTCGCAACACCGAGATCCTCGGCTTCGAGGGCGACCGGATCCGGTCCGCCGAGGTCTATTTCGGGTGGGACCTCTAGCATCGGGAGGATGACGACCCTTGCTGCGAGCGGCGGAGGCGTGCCACTCCTCGTCGTGGTGGTCGGCGCGATCGTGCTCGCGGCGCTCGTGCTCTGGGCCTTCGCGCGGTGGTGGGCATGGGAGCCCCTGTGGCTCGTGCGCTGGCGCCACGCGACCGCCGAAGCGGGCTGGCGGGCGAGCGCGGCCTGGGCGGAGTTCACCGATTGGCTGCGGCTGGGCCGCTGAGCGCGGACGGCCTGCGGCTCGTGCCGTTCGCCGCCGAGCACCTCGACGCGGTCGGCGCGCTGCTCGACGACCCGGACATCGTGCGCTTCACGCGCATCCCCGAGCCGCCGCCGCAGGACTTCCCGCGGGCGTGGCTGGATCGCTACGAGCAGGGCCGCCGCGAGGGCACGCGCGAGGCGTTTGCGGCCGTCGACGGCGAGGACCGCTTCCTCGGCCTCGCGCTCGCGCCGGTGATCGATCGCGACGGCCGCGAGGTCGAGCTCGGCTACCTCGTCGCGCCGGGCGCGCGCGGGCGCGGTGTCGCGACGTCGATGCTCACGCTGCTGACCCGGTGGGCGTTCGACGAGGCGGGCGCGGTGCGCGCCGCCCTGATCATCGATGTGGGGAACCCGGCGTCCGAGCGGGTGGCCGAGCGCTGCGGCTACGTCCGCGAGGGCGTCATGCGCTCGGTCCATCTGAAGAACGACGTGCGCATCGACGCCGGCCTGTGGTCGCGGCTGGCGTCAGATCCCTAAGCCTCCTGGCCCGGCACGCAGCAGGAGACCTTCCAGTCGCCGCCCTCCTGGGCCACCCTCCCGTTGACCTTGAGGTCGCGCAGGCGGTAGACGAACGAGCCCGTCGAGCCGTCGACCTTGACGTTTTCGATCTTGGCCGTCGTGAACTGCTGCAGCTGGTCGTACGGGATCGAGCGCAGCGCGAGGGTCATGATCTCCCCACACGACTGGCCGCGGACCTCCGGGTTGGCGCGGCTGACGGTCTCGGTGAACTGTCTCTGCAGCGCCTTGGTCATGTCCCCGCAGACGCGGTCGCCGTCGCGGGCGCCGAGGTCGTGGATGTAGGTCTCGGCGGCCTTGCGCGCGTGGTCGGTCTCGTTGTCGCCGCCACAGCCGGCGGCAGCGCCGAGCGCGACGAGGAACAGCAGGGGGAGCGCGCGCCGGGGCATGCAGCAACGCTACCCGCGCCGCAGGCGGCAGTACCCTAGGAGGAGTACTCCAGCCACGTTTCGCGCCCGTTTTTCTGTCCGCCCCAAGGCGGATGATCCAGGGTCCGTCACAACCCCCCGAACGGACGCCGCAAACACCGGGAAAACGCGGCCAGGAGAGGAGCAAGTCGAATGGAATTCACCCCGCAGACGGCACTCGCACAGGACGTCCACGCCACCCAGGCGCTGTCGATCCGTCGTCGCTTCACGACGCCCGGGGTCCATCCATTCGACACGGTCGAGTGGGAGCTGCGCGATGCCCGCATCGGCCACGGCGACAAGGTCGCCTTCGAGCAGGCCGACGTCGAGTTCCCGACCACGTGGTCGCAGAACGCGACGAACATCGTCGCCCAGAAGTACTTCCGCGGCCAGCTCGACACCCCCGCGCGCGAGCGCTCGGTCAAGCAGATGATCGGCCGCGTCGCCGGCACGATCGCCGACTGGGGCCGGGCCCGCGGCTACTTCGCCACGGCCGAGGACGGCGATGCCTTCGAGGCCGAGCTCACGTACGTGCTGCTGCACCAGATGGCGGCCTTCAACTCGCCGGTGTGGTTCAACTGCGGCTGGCATCCGGAGGACAGCCCGAAGAACCAGATGTCGGCCTGCTTCATCCTGTCCGTCGAGGACAGCATGGAGTCGATCCTCGACTGGAACACCAAGGAGGGGCTCATCTTCCGCGGCGGCTCCGGGTCGGGCATCAACCTGTCGAAGATCCGCGGCTCGATGGAGCCGCTGAGCAAGGGCGGCACCGCGAGCGGCCCGGTGTCGTTCATGCGCGGCGCCGATGCATGGGCGGGGTCGATCAAGTCCGGCGGCGGCACGCGTCGCGCGGCCAAGATGGTCGTCCTCGACGTCGACCACCCGGACATCCGCGAGTTCATCTGGTGCAAGGCCAAGGAGGAGGACAAGGCCGCGGCCCTGCGCGATGCCGGCTTCGACATGTCGATCGACGGCGACGGCTTCTACTCGATCCAGTATCAGAACGCGAACAACTCGGTCCGCGTCAGCGACGAGTTCATGCGCGCCGTCGAGCACGACGAGGACTGGCACCTGATCGCGCGCACGACGGGCGAGCCGATCGGCGATCCGATCCCGGCGCGCGAGCTCATGCGTGAGATCTCAGAGGCGGCGTGGCGCTGCGCCGATCCGGGCGTCCAGTACGACACGACGATCAACCAGTGGCACACGAACCCGAATTCGGGTCGGATCAACGCGTCTAATCCCTGCTCCGAATATCTGAGTGTTGATGACTCGGCCTGCAACCTCGCTTCGCTGAACCTCATGAAGTTCCGCCGCGCCGACGGTACGTTCGACGTCGAGAGCTTCGAGCACGCCGTCGACATCGTCTTCCTCGCGCAGGAGATCATCGTCGGGCCATCGAGCTATCCGACCGAGCAGATCGCGGTCAACGCGCGCGCGTTCCGTCAGCTGGGGCTCGGCTACTCGAACCTCGGCGCCTACCTCATGGCCGACGGCATCCCGTACGACTCGGATGCGGGCCGCGGCACGGCGGCCGCGATCACGTCGCTGATGACCGGCCGCGCGTACGCGCAGTCCGCCAAGATCGCGGAGGCGATCGGCCCGTACGAGCGCTACGCGGAGAACCGCGAGGCGCACAACAACGTGATGCGCATGCACCGCGACGCGTCGTACGCGATCCCCGACTCGACCTGCGC
>DATBKW010000016.1:0-25803 GCA_036555665.1 Solirubrobacteraceae bacterium
ATCACCTGGGACTACGCCCCCGCGCCCGAGTCCCCCGACCACATCCGCCTGCGCGACAGCTACGGGCTGTTCATCGGCGGCGAATTCGTCGATCCCAAGGACGGCCACCGCGTGCCGTCGATCAACCCGGCCACCGAGGAGCCGGTCGCCGAGGTGACCTTCGCCGGCGAGGCCGACGTCCGCGCCGCGGTCGAGGCCGCCCGCCAGGCCCAGCCGAAGTGGGCCAAGCTTCCCGGCCGCGAGCGCGCCAAATACATCTTCCGCATCGCCCGCCTCATCCAGGAGCGCTCGCGCGAGCTGGCGATCGTCGAGTCGCTCGACGGCGGCAAGCCGATCCGCGAGTCGCGCGACGTCGACATCCCGCTCGCGGCCGCGCACTTCTTCCACTACGCCGGCTGGGCCGACAAGCTGCAGCACGGCGTCGGCGCGCGCAAGGCCAAGCCCTACGGCGTCGTCGGGCAGGTCGTGCCGTGGAACTTCCCGCTGCTCATGGCGGCCTGGAAGCTCGCGCCCGCGCTCGCGTGCGGCAACGCCGCGGTCCTCAAGCCGGCGGAGACGACCCCGCTGACCGCGCTGCTGCTGGCCGAGATCTGCCAGGAGGCCGAGGTCCCGGCCGGCGTCGTCAACATCGTCGCCGGCGACGGCTCCACCGGCGCCGCGCTGGTGCGCTCCGACGTCGACAAGGTCGCCTTCACCGGCTCGACCGCGGTCGGCAAGGACATCCAGGCCGCGCTGGCCGGGCGCAAGGTCGGCCTCACCCTCGAGCTCGGCGGCAAGTCCGCCAACATCGTCTTCGAGGACGCCGCGCTCGACCAGGCGGTCGAGGGCATCGTCCAGGGGATCTTCTTCAACCAGGGCCACGTCTGCTGCGCCGGCTCGCGGCTGCTGATCCAGGAGTCGGTGGCCGACGAGGTCACCAAGAAGCTGTGGGAGCGCATGCGTCTGCTGCGCGTCGGCGATCCGCTGGACAAGAACACCGACGTCGGGGCGATCAACTCCGCCGAGCAGCTCGAGCGCATCGAGGAGCTCGTCGACGCCGGCGTGCAGGAGGGCGCCCACCGCCGCAGCATCGCCTGCGACCTGCCCGAGCGCGGCTGGTGGTTCGCGCCGACGATCTTCACCGACGTCGCGCCGGCCCATCGCATCGCGGTCGAGGAGATCTTCGGCCCCGTGGTCTCGGTGCTGACCTTCCGCACGCAGGCCGAGGCGATCGAGAAGGCCAACAACTCGCGCTACGGCCTGGCCGCCGGCATCTGGACCGACAAGGGCTCGAAGGCCTTCGAGGTCGCGGCCGCGCTCAAGGCCGGCGTGATCTGGCAGAACACCTACAACAAGTTCGACCCGACGGCCGCCTTCGGCGGCTACAAGGAGTCGGGCTTCGGCCGCGAGGGCGGAGCGGCCGGGTTGCGGCCCTATCTGCGCGTGTCATGAGCGGCCGCCTCAACGTCCGCAAGACCTACAAGCTCTACATCGGAGGCGCGTTCGTGCGCTCGGAGTCCGGCCGCTACGACCGTGCCCTCAGCGCCGACGACGAGCACGTCGCCAACGTCCCGCGCGGCTCGCGCAAGGACGTCCGCGACGCGATGGCCGCCGCCCGCAAGGCCTCGGGGCCGTGGGCCGCCCGCACCGCCTACAACCGCGGGCAGATCCTCTACCGGGCCGCCGAGGCGCTCGAGTCGCGCGCCGAAGAGCTGGCGCCGCCCGACGAGCTTGCCGCGGCCGTCGACGTCCTCGTCCACTACGCCGGCTGGACCGACAAGCTCCCCGCCGTGCTGGGCGGCGTCAACCCGGTGGCGATGCCCTATCTGTCGTTCTCGCTGCCCGAGCCGACCGGCGTCGTCGGCGTGATCGCGCCCGACGAGCCGCCGCTGCTCGGCCTCGTCGCCGAGATCGCGCCCGCACTGGCCGCCGGCAACACCGTCGTCGCGGTGATCTCCGAGCGCTGGCCGCTGCCCGCCCTCGATCTCGCCGAGGTCCTCGGCGTCTCCGACGTCCCCGGCGGCGTGGTCAACCTGCTCAGCGGCAGGCGCGCCGAGCTCGCCCCGGCGCTCGGCGCCCACCGCGACCTCAACGCGATCGTCGACGCCGCCGGCGACTCCGAGCTCGGCGCCGAGCTCGACCGCCTCGCCGCCGAGACCGTCAAGCGCGCCCGCCACGCCAAGCCGGCCGCCACCTACGAGGACGCGACCGACGACGCCCTCGCTCGCCTGGAGGCGGTCACCGAGCTGAAGACCGCCTGGCACCCGGTCGGCGCCTAAGCCTCAGCCGGTCGCCCCTCGAAGACGCTCAGGCCGATCGCGGTCGGCACCACCCGTTCCAGCGTGAATCCGCCGGCCGTGAACAGCGCGGCGAACTCGCCGCGGGTGCGCTCGCGACCGCCGGGTCCGACCATCATGTTGAGGTCCGAAAGCTTGGCGTCGGCGTTCTCGTTCGGCGCGCCGAGGTCGCGGTCGATGACGAGCAGCGCCGCGTGCTCGGGCGCGGCGCTGTGGCACGACCGCAGGATGCGCATGGCCTCCTCGTCGCCCCAGTCGTGCAGGATCGCCTTGAGCACGTACGCGTCGGCCCCGGCCGGGATCGGGTCGTCGAAGAAGCTGCCGGCGACCACCTCACAGCGTCCCGCCTCGGCCGTCGCGCCCGCGACGACGTGGGGGAGGTCGAAGAGGACGCCGCGCATCCGCGGGTGCGCGCTCAGCAGCGCGGCGAGCAGCTCGCCGTGGCCGCCGCCGACATCGACGACCGACGCGAAGCGGCCGAAGTCGTAGGCCTCGAGCAGGTGGCGGTTGGCGCGACGCGTGACGTCGGTCATCGCCCGGTCGAAGATCGCGCCCTCCTCCGGGTGCGCCGCGCGGTACTCCCAGACGTCGGTCCCGTGGACGGACCGGAACGCGTTCTCGCCGGTGCGCACGGCGTGCAGCAGGTTGCTCCACGCGGCGAAGTGGGATGGGCGCCCGGCGAACGCCGCCCAGCCGCCGACCGGGTCGGGCGCGTCGGAGCGCAGGCACTGGCCGATCGCGGTCAGCGAGAAGCGGCCGTCGTCGCCCTCGTGCAGGACGCCGACCGCGGCCAGCGCGCGCAGCACGCGACAAAGCGACGGCGCGTGCGCGCCCACGGCCGCGGCGAGGTCGTCGGCGGAACGGGCGCCGTCGGTCAGCAGATCGGCGATGCCGAGCGCCGCCGCGACGTGGATCGCCTGGGTGACCTGGTAGCCGTTGACCAGCCGCCGCAGCGCAACGGTGGGCGGCTCAGCGGGCATGCGCGTCGAGGAACTGCGCGAGCTGCTCGACGTACACGGCGCGGTGCGCGCGCGAGTCGTGGATGCCGTGCGGCGCGCCGTCGACGCGGACGACCTCGACGGCCGGGTGAGTCCGCGCGAGACGCTCGGCGTGACGGATGGGGAAGGCGGCCATGGCGTCGTCGGCGGCCAGGAGGAAGACCGGCGCCGAGACCGGCGAGAGCGTGTCGGTGCCGGCGAGCGTGGAGCGGTCGATCGCCTGCTCGAGGACGCCCGGGTCCATCGCGAGCTGGGCGCGAGCGCGTGTCGCGTAGGCGTCGTCGCACATGTCCTGTCCCATCGGATCGGCGGCGAGCTCTGCCGCCGCCTCCTGCGCGGCGACGCCGTCGGCGTGCCAGCGATCTGCCCGCGCGACGAGCGCGCCGAAGATCGGAATGGCGCCGTTGCGCTCGTGCTCGGACATCTCGCCCATGTACAGCGGCGGGTCCTCGAGGAAGGCGGCGACCACCAGGTCGGGCCGGTTCTGGGCCAACCACCACGCCACGACGCCGCCCAGCGAGTGCCCGACGAGCACCGACGGGCGACCCACGCGCTCCAGGACGTCGGCCACGTCCTCGCCGTAGTGCTGCAGTGTGTAGGTGCCGTTGGCCTGCTCGGAGCGCCCGTGACCGCGCAGGTCGATGCGGATGATGCGCCGGCCGTCGACGATCTCCGGCGGCAGGAAGCCGTACGTCTCGACGCTGCCCGAAACGCCATGCAGGAAGACGACCGCCGGCCCATCCGCCGGCCCGGAAGCCTCGACGTGGAGCCTCACTCCAGCGCGCCCTCGAGCCGCAGGATCCGGCGCAGGATGGCCAGCGACGACGCGTACGTCGAGTCCATCCCGTAATACGAGAGCCCCCGCGCGCCCAGCGTGCGCGCCTGCGTGTAGGGCGTGTCAGAGGCGTAGTGGATGATCCCGAAGTCGACCGGCAGCTTGGAGAAGTTCACCGCCTCGCCGACCGGGTAGCGCTCGGCGTCGGCGATCTCGTACACGGCGTTGCAGTACGGGCCCGCCTCCATCTCGACCACGGTGAACGCCTCGCGGTAGTAGAAGTCCAGGTAGGCGCGGTTCTGCAGGAAGGTGCTCTTCACCGTCACCGCGCGCTGGTTGTCCAGCCCGGTGCCGAACATCAGGTCGGGGGCGATGTCGTCGACGGTGAACGCGTTGTCGAGCCAGTAGGTCGTGCCCGAGTGCTCGTCGTGGATGACCGAGGAGATCATCACGTCGCCGACGTCGGCGTTGAGCGTAGCCGCCTTGCCGAGCACGTAGACGCCGCGCAGGTCGGCCGAGTCGACCGCCACCTCGTGCAGGAGGTTGTAGGCGGCCTGGCCGAGCGGGTAGTCGGTATTGACGACGACCGCCTCGCTGCGCCCCAGGCGCTTGGCGTCGACCGGGCCCAGCCGCGGATCCAGCCGCGCGGCGTCAAGCCCGGCCAGCGGAATGACCTGCGCGGGGACGCGCAGCGCCGTCTTGGAGCGGATGTGCTCGACGCCGGCCGCGACCTCGTCTTCATGGCGCTTGGCGCGCAGCTCCGGGCCGGCCGCGTCGAAGAAGTCGCGCGCCACGAAGTACAGGAAGTTCTCCCACGAGCCCTCGGTGCGCCCCTCGCGGAAGCGCGCGAGATCTTCCTTGAGATCCTCGTGGTCGCTGCGCTCGACGAACTCGACGAGCTCGTCCTCGCGCTCGCGGGCCAGGCCGGTGACGAGGTTGGAGAGCGAGTGGGTGTTGGAGGAGACGAAGTACAGCGGCGCGTCGCCGAGCGAGCGCGCGTTGAGGTCGGCGCGGACCGGCGCCCACCAGCGCCGCGTCATGCGCTGATAGCCGACCTGCGTGCCGCCGAGCATCCGCAGCCGCATCGACTTGCTCTGCGCGGCGATCGCCGCCATGCGGTCCTCGCAGGCCTCGCCCCAGGAGTCGGCCAGCCGCGCCCAGTCGTCGGGCGCGCCGCCCAGCGCCGCCGCGCACGCCTCGGGCGAGGCTCCCTCGTCGGGCGGCCACCCGGCCGCCACCATCCGCCGGCGGATCTTGTTCCACTCGATCTGGTAGGCGACGAGCGTCGGCACGAGGTCGTCGACGTCGGATTCGGAGGCCAGCAGGACGGCGAGCACCTCGTCGCCGCTGTCGTACCAGCGCCGGCGGCGGGCGGGCGCCTCCACCGGCTCCCACTCCTCGAGCGGCCCGACGCCCGCGCGGCGGAACAGCGCGGCCTCCTGGCCCATCACGATGATCTTGATCCGGGTCATCGAGACCGGCAGGCGGCGCACCGCGTAGATGAACGCGCCGAGGTCGATCTCGTCGGAATCGGCCAGTGGGTGCAGCGACGAGCCCATCGCCATGTGCGAGGACTCGAGCACCCGCAGGCGCGTCTCGCCGCTGGAGCGCAGCAGCGTCGTGTAGGTGCGCTGGTAGAGCTCGACCTCGTCGGAGAGGTTCGAGGGGGCGACGGTCGACGGCGCCGGTGGCGAGACGGTGAGACGGGCGACGGCCACGCTACTCCTTCACGTACGGCTGGCCGACGGCCGCCGGCGGCCGCGAGCGCCCGATCACGCCGGCGACGGCGATCAGCGTGAGCACGTACGGAAGCGCCTGGAACAGCACGGCCCCCGATGGCGAGAAGGCCGGCAGGCGCTGGGCCAGCGCGGTGGAGAACCCGAACAGCAGCGCCGCGCCGAGGGCGCCGACGGGATTCCACTTGCCGAAGATGACGCAGGCCAGCGCGATGAAGCCGCGGCCGGCGGTCATCCCCTGGTTGAAGGATCCGACGAACCCGATCGACAGGTAGGCGCCGCCGAGGGCCGCGAGCACGCCCGACATCACGACGGCGATGTAGCGCGTGCGCGGCACCGAGATGCCGACCGTCGCGGCCGCCCGCGGGTGCTCGCCCACCGAGCGCAGCCGCAGCCCGCGCGGCGTGCGGAACAGGAAGATCGTGAGCAGCACGACGAGGATGAGCGCGGTCCACGTCAGCGTGTTCGCGTGGCCGATCGCGTCGCCGAAGAACGACAGGTTCTTGATCCCGGGGATGCTGATGTCGGGCACGCGCGGGATGTTGTCGGGCGTGCCCTGATCGCCGTAGTGGTCGAGGAAGATGTAGCCGGTGACGCCGAGGGCCAGGAAGTTCAGCGCCATGCCGCTGACGATCTGGTCCGCTCGCAGATTGATCGAGAAGAACGCGTGCACGAGCGCGAGCACGCCCCCGGCCGCCATGCCGACGAGCAGGCCCAGGAACCACGAGTCGAGCAGGTCGGCGCCGAAGATCCCGAAGAACGCGCCCATGAGCATCATGCCCTCGAGGCCGACGTTCACCACGCCGCTGCGCTCGGACATGATCCCGCCCAGGGCGCCGAGGAGCAGCGGCGTGGCGTAGCGCAGCGTCGCCGCGACGAGCGCCGACCACGTCACGACGTCCTCGAGGTTGTTGACCCCCGACTGCGTCGAGGCCACGGCGCCGGCGCCGCCGATGAGGCCGGCGGCGACCGCGCCCCAGCCGACGCGCTTCTCGCCGCCGCTGATCGCCCAGGCGCCTGCGGTCATCGCCAGCAGGCCGATGAGGATCGACGGCACCGGCGTGCGCACGAGCGCCGGCGGCAGCGCGATGAACCACGCGACGAACCCCAGCGCGATGCCCCCCCAGCCCGCGTGGCGCGGGTTGACCGCACGCGCGGGTGACGCCGTGGCGACGGCGGTGCTCACGAGGCCTTCGCCTCCACGGGCTGTGCCTTCTTCTCGCCGCGGTGGAACAGCCCGCGCCCGCGGCGCAGCATCGTCACCACGATGACGTCGGCGCTGACGATCAGCACGACGAGCCCCTGGATGATGAACGTCAGGTTTCCCGCCAGCTCGGGCTCGAAGATGTTCGGGTCCAGGTTGCGCTGCGACGTCCCGCTCAGCAGTGCGCCGAACAGCAGCGCCGCGATCACGGTGCCGCTGGCCGTGTTGCGCCCGAGCAGGGCGACGGCGATCCCGAAGAAGGGCAGGCCGACGGACGCCGAGTTGATGATGTCGTTGGTGGCGATGTGGAACTGCCAGCCGAGCAGGTCCATCGCTCCGCCGAGGCCGGCGAAGGCGCCGCACACCGCCATCACGAGGATGTAGTTGCGCGCGACGCTGATGCCGCCGTAGCGCGCGGCCTCGGGGTTGAAGCCGACCGCGCGCACCTCGTAGCCGGTGGTCGATCGGTTGAGCAGCAGCCAGAAGAACACTGCAGCGACGAGCGCGACGAAGATCCCGATGTGCAGGCCCTGCAGCTCGGGATCGCCCCAGAACACGGGCAGCTTGGCGCCGGCCACGACGTCGTTGGAGACGGGCACCGACTGCTGTGACGGGTCGGAGTTCTGCAGCGGCCCGTTGAGCTGGAACAGATAGCTGCCGACCCAGATGGCGACCCAGTTGAGCATGATCGTCGAGATCACCTCGTGGGCGCCGACCGTCGCCTTCAACAGGCCGGCGATGCCCGCCCAGACCGCGCCCGCGAGCGTGGCGGCGACGACGGCGAGCACGATGTGCGGCAGCGACGCCATCCCGCCGAACGACGAGCCCACCCACACCGCCACGTAGGTCCCGACGAGGTACTGCCCCTCGCCGCCGATGTTGAACAGGCCGCAGCGGAACGCAAAGGCGACGGCCAGGCCGGTGAGGATCAGCGGCGTCGTGTTGATCAGCGTCTGCTGCATGTTGAGCGCCGCCGTCGTGCGGTCGTCGCTCGACGTCCACGGGAAGAACCAGTTCAGTCCGCTGCCGTTGAAGATCGCCTTGTAGGTCGAGAAGGGGTTGTGGCCGGTGATGAAGATGACGAGGCCGCCCACGAGGAACGCGAGGACGGCGGTCAGGAACGGCACGAGGAAGCCGCCGCCCTGGAAGTACCCCGCGAGCCGCGCCGCGGGGGTGATCGCCGCCCCCTCCGGGCCCTCCTCGCCGGCCAGCGCCTGGCCCGCCTGGGGTTCGAGGTCCGTGCTCACGCCGCGGCCTCGCGGTCTCGGCCGCCGCCCGTCATCGCGATGCCCAGCTCCTCCTCGGAGACCTCGGGCGGGAACTCGCCGACGATCTCGCCCTCGTAGATGACGAGGATGCGGTCGGCCAGCGAGCGGACCTCCTCGAACTCCAGTGAGACGAGCAGGATCGCGCGGCCGGCGTCGCGCTCGGAGACCAGGCGGCGGTGGACGAACTCGATCGCACCGACGTCGAGCCCGCGCGTGGGCTGCGCGGCGACGAGGACCCGTGGGTTGCAGGCGATCTCGCGCGCGACGACGCACTTCTGCTGGTTGCCGCCCGACAGCGACGTGGCCAGCGCCGACGGCCCGCCGCCGCGCACGTCGTACTCCTTGATGAGGTCCCTGGCGCGATCGCGCATGCGCCCGAGCCGCAGCAGTCCGCGGCGGGACATCTCCGGCGTGTTGTACTCGCGCAGCGCGAGGTTCTCGGCGAGCGTGAAGTTCAGGACGAGGCCGCGGCGCTGGCGGTCCTCGGCGATGTGCGAGACGCCGTGGCGGACCATGCGCCTTGCCCCGGCGTGCGTGAGGTCGTCGCCGCCGACCATGATCGAGCCCGCCTCGGGTGCGCGCAGGCCGGTGATCGCCTCGACCAGCTCGGTCTGGCCATTGCCGTCGACGCCGGCCAGGGCGACGATCTCGCCGCCGTGAACCGTGAGCGACGCGCCGCGCACGGCGGGCAGGCCGCGGTCGTCGCGGACCTCGAGGTCGCGCACCTCGAGCACCGCCTCCTTGGGCGCGGCGGGCGGCTTCTCGACGCGCAGCAGCACCTCGCGCCCGACCATCAGCCGCGCCAGCGACTCCTCGGTCGCGCCCTGGGTGGGCACGGTGTCGATGCGCTTCCCGCGCCGCAGCACGGTCACGCGGTCGGCGATCTCGAGCACCTCGTTGAGCTTGTGCGAGATGAAGACGATGCCGGTGCCGTCGGCCTTCAGCGCCTCGAGCACGCGGAAGAGGTCGTGGGCCTCCTGGGCGGTCAGGACCGCCGTCGGCTCGTCGAGGACGAGGATCCGCGCCCCGCGGTCCAGCGCGCGCAGGATCTCCACGCGCTGCTGCATGCCGACCGTGATGTCCTCGATGCGCGCGTCGGGGTTGACGGCCAGGCCGTAGCGGTCCGAGAGCTCGCGGACGCGCTTGGCCGCCTCGTCGTAGTCGAGCAGGGCGCCGCGCCGCGGCTCGTTGGCCAGCACGATGTTCTCGGCCACGGTCATGACCGGGACGAGCATGAAGTGCTGGTGGACCATGCCGATCCCGAGGTCGATCGCCTCCAGCGGCGAGCCGATCGACACGGGCCGGCCGTCGACGCGGATCTCGCCCTCGTCGGGCGTGTAGAGCCCGTAGAGGACGCTCATCAGCGTCGACTTGCCGGCGCCGTTCTCCCCGAGCAGCGCGTGGACCTCTCCGGGCTTCAGGTCGAAGTCGACCGCGTCGTTGGCGACGATCGGCCCGAAGCGCTTCGTGATCCCGCGCAGCTCGAGGGCGTTGTCCATGTTCGGTGGAGTCCTAGGAGCTCCCACCGACCGTGTCGGGGATGTCCGTGATCGTGCCGTCGGCGATCTGCTTCTGGACCGCCTCGATCTTGTCGGCGTACTTCTGGGCCGCGGCGTTCAGCTTGCCGTAGCCGATGCCGCCGGACTGCACCGAGTTGGTGATATCCGTGCCGCCGGCGTACTTGCCCTCCTGGGCGCCCTTGATCGCGTTCAGTACCGCGACGTCGACCTTCTTCAGCGCGCTGGTGAAGACCTGCGGGCCCAGGTAGGCCTGGTCGGCGTCGACGCCGATGCCCTGGATGTTCTTCTCCTTGGCGGCGTCGAGCACGCCGAGCCCGCACTGACCGGCGACCTGGAACTCGACCTTCGAGCCCTTGGAGATCTGGTCCAGCGCGATCTCCTTGCACTTCGCCTGGTCGACGAAGTCCTGGGAGTAGCCGTTCAGGGTCTTGATCCCCGGATCGGCCTTCTTGGCGCCCGCCTGGTAGCCGGCGATGTAGTGGTCGACCGGCGGGATCTTCTGCCCGCCGACGCTGCCGATCGTCGTGACGTTGTTGTCCTTGGCGTACAGGCCCGACAGATAGCCGACGAGGTAGCCGGCCTCCTGCTCCTTGAAGAGCAGACCCTCGACGTTCTTGGGCTTGGACTTCATGCCGGCCGCCGACGAGTCGATGATCGCGAACTTCACGTTCGGGAACTTGCCGGCCACCTTCTCGGTTGCGTCGGCCATCAGGAAGCCGACCGCGATGACGACGTCGTACTTCTGCTGGGCCAGCGTCGTCAGGTTGGGCACGTAGTCGGCCTGGGACTTCGAGATCAGCACGCGCCCGTCGACGCCGAGTTGCTTCTCGGCGTCCATGAGGCCCTTGTTGGCCAGCGCGTTGAACGAGCGGTCGTTCAGGCCGCCGATGTCGGTGACCAGGCCGACCTTGAGCTTCTTGGCCGGTGCGGCGGCCGCGGTCGTCGTCGCGCCGCCGCCGGCGGCGGTGCCGGTGCTGTTGTCGTCGCTGCTGCCACAGGCTGCCAGCACGAAGCTGCCGACGGCCAGGATGAGGGCGATGAAGATCGCCCGGATGGGACTGCGGTGCACTTCCTCCTCCTTGTACCTCGCGATAGCCGGTGCTCCCGGCGCCGGCCAGTTGCGGCAATCTACCTGGACGGGGCCTCGCCGTTTGTCAGTTCGGTCAGAAGTCTGTCCCTAAGTGCGGTCTCGGCAAAGCTCGCCTTTATGGCCGTTCGCGTCACCCCGATGAGCTCGTCGTCGCCGAGACCGAAGTGCCTGCGCGCGATCTCGTACTCGCCGCCGACGCTCGCGCCGAAGTACGGCGGGTCGTCGGAGCCGAGGGTCAGCGGGATGCCTGCCTCGCGCAGCGCGGGGAACGGGTGCTCGTCGAAGCTCGGAAAGACGCCCAGCACGACGTTGCTGGTCGGGCACACCTCCAGCGTGATCTCACGGGCGGCCAGCTCGCGCACGAGCCCCGGATCCTCGATCGCGCGCACGCCGTGGGCGATGCGCGTGACCGGCAGCTCGAGCGCGCCCCGCACGGAGTCCGCGCCCGCCCACTCGCCGGCGTGCACGGTGCAGCCCAGGCCGGCGTCGGCGGCGACGCGGTAGGCGTCGGCGAACGGCTCGGGCGGATAGCCGGCCTCGTCGCCGGCCAGCGAGAAGCCGACGACGTAGGGATGCGGGCGCGCGGCGGTCAGCTCGGCGATCTCGATCGCGCGTGCCACGCCGTAGTTTCGCACGGCCACGCTGAGGATGCGCGCCTCGATGCCGTGGTCGACCCGCGCGTCGTCGATCCCGGCGGCGATGCCCTCCCAGTGCTCGTCGTCGCTGATCCCGGCGATCCGCGAGTGGTCGACCGAGGCGGTGACCTCGACGTAGATCGCGCCGTCGGCCGCGCACGACGCCAGGTACTCGTAGGTGATGTCGCGGTAGTCCTCCGCGGTGCGGATGACGCTGCAGACCAGGTTGTAGGTGTTCAGGAAGTCCAGGAAGTCGCGCCAGGCGAAGCGATCGGGCGCAGCGAAGACCCCCTCGGGGATGTCGAGGCCGTTGCGCTTGGCGATGCGGCGGACGAGGTCCGGCGTGGCCGTGCCCTCCAGGTGGACGTGGAGCTCGGCCTTGGGCACCGCGCTCACGAGACGATCTCCAGCACCGCGGGGTTCTCGTCCAGGACCCGGTCGCCGACGCTGAAGGCGGCGCGGATCGCGTCGGCGGCGTGCGCGGCTGCCTCTTGGTCGCGCGCGTGGACGATGGCCAGCGGGCGGCCGTGCGGGCCGACGCGCTCGCCCGGCGCCGCGACCTCGGTGAAGCCGACGGCGTGGTCGATCGCGTCGTCCTCGCGGCGCCGGCCGCCGCCGAGGTCGATGATGGCCAGGCCGACGGCGCGGACGTCGAGGCCGGCGACGACGCCGTCGCGCTCGGCGTGGGCCTCGACCATCACCGGCGCCTGCGGGAGATGCTCGTCGGGGCGCTCGAGCAGGTCCGCGGGGCCGCCGAGGGCGGCGACCATGCGCGCGAAATGCTCGGCGGCCGCGCCGGACTCGAGCGCCGCGCGCGGGTCGCCGTTCATGCCCTTCAGGCGCAGCAGCTGCTCGCTCAGGGCGAGGGTGACCTCGACCATGCGCCCGTTGCTCGCCGCGCCGGTCAGGTGGTCGATCGCCTCGCGCACCTCGACCGCGTTGCCGGCGGCGCGGCCCATCACGCGGTCCATGTCGGTGAGCAGCGCCGCGGTGGGCAGCCCGTTGCCGCCGGCGACGTCGATGATTGCCTGGGCCAGCTCGCGGGCCTGGTCGAGCTCGGGCAGGAAGGCGCCGGAGCCGACCTTGACGTCCATGACCAGCGCGTCGAGGCCGGCGGCGAGCTTCTTGGAGAGGATCGAGGCGACGATCAGCGGGATCGACTCGACCGTGCCGGTGGCGTCGCGGATCGCGTAGAGGCGGCGGTCGGCGGGGGCGAGGTCGCCGGTCTGGCCGATGATCGCGCAGCCCGCCTCCCGCACGGCGGCGGCGAAGCGCTCGCGGCCCGGCGCGGTGTCGTAGCCGGGGATGGCGTCGAGCTTGTCGAGCGTGCCGCCGGTGTGGCCCAGCCCGCGCCCGGAGATCATCGGCACCGCGCCGCCGCACGCGGCGATGATCGGGGCGAGCAGCAGCGAGACCTTGTCGCCGACGCCGCCCGTCGAGTGCTTGTCGAGCACCGGGCGGTCGACGTCCCAGCTCAGCACCTCGCCCGAGCGCGTCATCGCCCCCGTGAGGGCGACGCGCTCCTCGGGGCCCATGCCGTTGATGACGATCGCCATCGCCAGCGCCCCGACCTGGGCGTCGCTG
Source organism: Solirubrobacteraceae bacterium (assembly GCA_036555665.1). Classification (GTDB taxonomy): domain Bacteria; phylum Actinomycetota; class Thermoleophilia; order Solirubrobacterales; family Solirubrobacteraceae; genus JAOPZW01. The sequence continues at coordinate 13,087 of DATBKW010000016.1, forward strand.
ATCGACCCGTCGGTGATACCGGCCACGAGCCACTCGATCTCCTCGCCGGTGAGCGCGTTGCCGTCGCGCTTGCGGCGGATGACCTCCTGGGCCAGGAAGGTGCTCATGCGAGCCTCCCGACGAAGCCCTCGAGCAGGCGCGCGAGGTCGCCCGCTGCGCGCTGGGCGTCGGCGAGCGTCTGCTCGTGGCTGAGCGGCACGTCGGACAGGCCCTCGGCCAGGTTGGAGATCGCCGAGACCGCCGCGACGCGCATGCCGGCGTGACGCGCGAGGATCGTCTCGTGCACGGTCGACATGCCGACCGCGTCGGCGCCGAGCATGGCGAAGGCGCGGATCTCGGCGGGGGTCTCGAAGCTCGGGCCGCTCACCGCGAGGTAGACGCCCTCCGCGAGGTCGATGCCCAGCTCGCCGGCGACGTGGTGCAGCTGTGCCCGCAGGTCGGCGTCGTAGGCGTTGGCCAGGCTGGGGAAGCGCGGGCCGAGCGCCTCGTCGTTGGGGCCGACCAGCGGGTTGTGGCCGGTGAGGTTGATGTGGTCGGAGATCGCCATCAGCCGCCCGGGCCCGACCTCGGGGCGCAGCGAGCCCGCCGCGTTGGTGAGGACGAGCACCTCGGTGCCGGCGGCGGCCAGCGCGCGCACCGGCGTGATGCGCGGGGCCGGGTCGCCGCCCTCGTAGAGGTGCGCGCGGCCCATGAGCACGCACACGGGCACGCCGCGCAACCGGCCCAGCACGGCGCGGCCGGCGTGGCCCGCCACGCCCGGGCGCGGGAAGCCGGGCAGCTCCTCGTAGCCGATCGTCACCGCGTCCTGGACGGCGTCGGCGACCGCGCCCAGGCCGGAGCCGAGCACGACGCCGACCCGCGGCGGGCCGTGGGACCGCAGCACAGCAGCCGCCTCGGCGGCGCTCACGCCAGCGACTCCTCGTCGAAGGCCAGCGGCAGCAGCTCGCCGACGCTCGTGACCTCCAGCGGGCCGCCCGGGCGCCCGAGGTAGACCGGCGTCTCGGGCCTGGCGAACTCCTTCAGCCGCTGGCGGCAGCCGCCGCACGGCGGACAGACGTCGAGCTTCTCGGCCACCACGGCGACGGCGGCGATCTCGGTCTCGCCGGCGGCGACCATCACGCCGATGGCCGACGCCTCGGCGCACTGGCCCTGCGGGTAGGCGGCGTTCTCGACGTTGGCCCCGGCGTAGACGGCGCCCGACGGCGTGCGCAGCGCGGCGCCGACCGGGAAATCCGAGTAGCCGGCGTAGGCGTTGCGCATCACCGCGGCGGCGGCGGCGAGCAGCGCCTCGGGCGCGTCGAGCAGCAGATCGGAGTAGGACACGGCGACCGGCTCGCCGAGCGCGAGCTCGTCGCGCAGCCGCGCCACGAGCTCGTGCTCGCGCGCGAGGTCCGACTCGGCGTCCGCGACGCCCTCGAGCTCGACGAACGAGCCGAGACCCTCGACCTCGTCGAGGTGGATGCGCACGTTCTCGTAGAGCAGCAGCCGGCGGCGCTTGTCGACGACCACGCGCGTGCCGAGCGCGGCGTCGAGGGCCTCGCGCAGCGCGGCCGGGTCGCCGACCTCGGCCAGGCGGTACTCGCTCGTGCGCGCCTCGTCGTCGTCGGGCCGCGCGTAGGCGATGAGCTGCGCGCGGGCGGGCGGGCCGGCCTCCTCGCGCAGCTTCAACCGCCCGCGCGCGCCGCCGAAGTACGTGTCGCGCTGGACGAGGACGCCCTCGTCGGAGGCGCCGAGCGCCAGCGCGCGCTCGAGCGTCGCAGCGGGATCGGCATCGCGTGCCTTGATCTCGACGTTGCGGCGGGGCGGGGTCACGCGGCGGCCATGCTAGCCGCCGTAGGGATACCACCACGACTTCGGCGCGATCTTGGTCTCGATGTGGACATGCTTGGTCTCCTGGAAGGCCTCGAGGCCCTCCTGGCCGAGCTCGCGGCCCAGCCCCGACTGCTTGAAGCCGCCGAACGGCCCCGCGTCGTTGTCGGTGAGCGGGTCGTTGAACCACACGGTCCCGGCCTTGATCTCGCGCATGCAGCGCACCACGGTCTCGAGGTCGCGCGTGTAGACGTTGGCGCCGAGCCCGAAGCGCGTCGAGTTGGCAAGCTCGATCGCCTCGTCGAGCGAGGACACCGGCACGATCGGCGCCACCGGGCCGAACGTCTCCTCGCGCAGAAGGTCGGTCTGCGCCGGCGCCCCGGTCACGACCGCCGGCGCGAAGAAGTGCCCGGAGGCCTGGCCGCCGTCGTCGCCGCCGGTCAGCAGCTGCGCCCCCGCCGCGACAGCCGCATCGACCTGCGCGGCGACCTTGGCGCGCTGCGGGCCGGAGACCATCGGCCCGATGTCGGTCCGCGGCTCGAGCGGATCGCCGAGCACCAGCGAGCCGGTGTAGTCGACGAACTCGTTGACGAAGTCGTCGTAGACCTCGGACATCACGTAGAACCGCTCGGCCGACGTGCACACCTGGCCGGCGTTGAGGAACGCCGCCCACGCGCCGCCCTTCGCCGCGACGCCGATCGCCTCGGCCACGTCGGCGCAGACGATGAACGGGTCCTTGCCGCCCATCTCGAGGTTGATGCGCGCCACGCGCTCGGCGCAGCGCATCGCGATGCGCTTGCCGGTCTGCACCGACCCGGTGAAGGCCACGCCGTCGACGCGCTCGTCGCCGACGAGCGCCTCGCCGACGTCGCCTGCTCCGGCCAGCAGGCCCACCACGCCGGGGGGCAGGTGGTCGAGGCACGGCGCCAGCGCGAGCGTCGAGAGCGGCGTGAGCTCGGACGGTTTGCAGACCACCGTGTTGCCGGCGGCGAGCGCGGGCGCGAGCTTCCAGGCGAGCAGCAGCAGCGGGTAGTTCCACGGCACGATCGCCGCCACGACGCCCAGCGGCTCCTTGAGCACCAGCGCCAGCTGCGTGGACTCGATGGTGGGGATCACGCGCCCCGCGAAGTTGCGCCCCATCTCCGCGTAGTAGTCGAAGGCCGCGGCGGTCCAGCCGACCTCGTCGGAGTTCTCCACCAGTGGCTTGCCGCCCTCGCGCGTCATCAGCTCGGCCAGCTCGTCGGTGCGGGCCCGCAGCCGCGTGGCGACCTCGTGCAGCAGCTCGCAGCGCTCGACGGCAGGGGTGTCGGCCCACCCGCGCGCGGCCTCCCGTGCGGCGGCGATCGCGGCGTCGACCTGCTCGGGCGACGGCAGGGCCACCGTGGCCAGGGTGGACTGCGTGAACGGGTTCTCGACGTCGAGCCCGGGGCCTTCCCCGGCCACCTGCTCGCCGCCGATCAGCAGCCGGGTCTCCATCGCCGCGCAGCATATGTAGGCTCGCCCGCGCATGCCCGCCGATCTGACCATCGTCGAGCATCCCGTCCTCGAGGACCGCCTCGCCGTCCTGCGCGACGCGGCGACCCCGCACGGCACCTTCCGCCAGGCGTTGCACGAGGCGTCGGCGATCCTGGCCATCGAGGCCACGCGCGACCTGCCCACCGTCGAGCACGAGATCGACACGCCGTTGGAGCCCGCGAGCGTGCGGCGGCTGGAGGCGCAGATCACGATCGTGCCGGTGCTGCGCGCCGGGCTGGGCATGGTCGAGGGCTTCCTGCGGCTGCTGGCCGACGCGCGCGTCGGCCATCTGGGCATGCAGCGCGACGAGGACACGCTCGAGCCGACCGGCTACTTCGAGCGCATGCCGCCGGGGATGGGCGACGCGCACGTGTTCCTGCTGGACCCGATGCTTGCCACCGGCGGCAGCGCCGTCGCCGCGCTGGACCGCCTGAAGGCCAACGGCGCACGCCGCCTGCGGCTCATCTGCCTGGTCGCGGCCCCCGAGGGCGTCGAGGCGGTGCGCCACGCCCACCCCGACGTCCCGATCTGGACGGCGGCGCTCGACCGCGGCCTCGACGAGCACGCCTACATCCGCCCCGGCCTCGGCGACGCCGGCGACCGCGTGTTCGGCACCACGGCCTAAAGGCGCACGATGACGAGGTGGCCTCCGGCCGTGGTCAGCCACAGCTCGGAGCCGACGCGCTCCATCGACGTGACGCTGAACTCGTCGAGCGGCACGCTGGCGACCAGGCGTCCGGTGCGCGGATCGGCGGCGACCAGCCGATCGCCGTTGCTGCCCGGCGCATCGGCCCAGAGGAGCCCGCGGGCCGCGGCGGCCGCGCCGTAGTCGTCGGCGGGCACGCGCCAGACGACGTGGCCGGTGGCGGGGTCGAGCCGGACCACCTGGTTGTCGTCCGCGAGGTACAGCGCGTTTCCGAAGGCGCCGAAGGCGCCGGCGAACGGCGCCGGGAACGATTCCTTTCGTGCGCCGGTGCGCCCGTCGAAGCGCACGATCTGGCGGTTGCTGGCAAGGACCCACAGGTCGCCACCGAGCACCGTGCCGCCACGGACCGAGTAACCGGTGGGAGCGACCCTGATCGCCTTCGTGATGCGATAGCTGCGGGTGTCGAGGCGCAACGCGCGATCGGCGCCGACCACCCAGACGACGTCTCCGATCGGGACGGGTGCCCCCCCGGAGAACGCGCCGCGCGCCAGCGCGATCCGCGTGATGCCGTTCGTCCGCGGGTCGATGCGCACGAGGTCGTTGATCCTTTCGCCGACCCACACGGCGTCACGACCGACGGCGACCGCGATCGCGGCGCGCAGCGGGATGCGCGCGGTCACGCGCCGCGTCGCGGGATCCATCCGCAGCAGCCGGTCGTTGGTCCCGTCGATGACCCAGGCCGAGCCGAACCCCGCGGCGACCTGGTCGAGCGCGCCGCCGGGCTGCAGCCGGGCGACGACCCTGGGCCCGGGGGGCGGCTTCGCCGGCTCGGGCCGCGTCGCGGCGTAGATGTAGACGGCCACGAGCAGGATGGCGCCGAGCACGAGCACGGCGACGGCGGGGATGCGCGCGACGCGCGGCGCGCGCGCCTGCGCGGTCAGGACGGCGCGTGCCCGCGCCGAGCGCTGCTCCTCGCGGTCGGCCGCCTGGCGCAGCTCGCGGCCCAGCCTGGTGATGAAGTCGTCGTTCACGGTCGGCTCCCGATCCGGTCGCGAAGGGCGGCGAGGCCGCGGCTCACGCGCTTGCGCACCACTGCCTCGGAGACGTTCAGGTCGTGCGCGATGTCGGCGTAGGCGCGCTCGTCGACGACATGGGCCTTGACGGCAACCCGCTGATCGGGCACGAGCACCTCGATCAGCGCGCCCGACTCGAGGCCGGCGAGGTTCTCGATGCGCTCGATGTCCGCGTCGGTCAGATCGATGCGCTGCATCCCGACGCGGCGCCGCGCCCGGCGCTCGGCGTAGCCGCGGCGCTGGGCGTCGGTGAGCTTCTTGAAGGCGATCCCGAACAGCCACGCGCTGGCCAGGCCCGCCTCGCGGCGATAGCGTCGGCGGCTCGCCAGCGCGGCGGCGAAGGTCTCCGCCGTCAGGTCGGCCGCGAGCTCGGGGTCATGGGTGCGCCGCGCGAAGTAGCCGAGCACGCGCTCGGCATGGCGCAGGTAGAACAGCTCGAACGACTCGCCGTCGTGACCGGCCAGGAGGTCCTCGTCGCTGCGCAGCTCGGGGCCCATGCATCCACCTACTTCGGAGCTCACCGAAGCGTGTGACCAGGCCCACGCTACAGTCCGCCCCCATGGCCGAGGACGCCAAGACGCTGATCGACCGCGCCGTGCGCACCTTCCTGGACGAGGTGCCGGCGCTCAAGCCGCTTCAGCTCGTGGTCGGCATCGACCTGCACGGCCGCGGCGACACCCAGCAGTTCCGCCTGCAGATGCCCGACGTCGACGTGCGCAAGGACATCGCCGCCGATGCGCGCGTGCGCATCGAGATGCGCCGCGAGTTCTTCAACGCGATGGTCGAGCACGGTGCGCGCGTGGCCGACTGGCGCGAGGCGTTCATCCACGGCCACGCCAAGGCGACCGGCGTGGACCAGTACATGCGCCTGATCGTCAACGTCGTCGAGCGCCAGGAGGAGCGCAACCGCACGCGCAAGGCGCGGCGCTGAGCGCGCCACGCCTTGCGTCACCTGGAGAGCGTCAGCTCGCCGGCACGCCGCTGGTCGGCGCCGCCGTCGGCTTGCCGTCGTACGGCGCGATGTCGCCGTCGCCGTCGTCGGTGGTCATCGGCTTGCCGACGACCTGCGCCTCGCCGTTCTTGATCTCGGCGATCTGCGCGCCCGTGTAGCCGGCGTGCGAGTCCTTGCTGTAGCGGAACGGGACGAGCCCCGGCCCCGTCAGCTTCTGGGTCTCGATCGTGTTGACGATGCTCTGGCGGGTCGGGTTGGTCCCTGCGCGCTGCAGCGCCTCGACGAAGGTGTACGCCAGCCCCATGCCGTACTCGACGTTGCCGTCGAACGGCAGCTTGGGGATGTACTGGCCGTGGATCTTGGTGAACAGCGAGATCCAGTCGTTGGAGGTGTCGCTGCTCGGCGGCAGGTAGGCGTCGCTCTGGATGCCGTCGATGAGCGCGCTCGGCGCCTTGCCCTTCGAGAACGCCTTGAGCAGCCCCTTCAGCGTCGTCGGGTCCGAGCCGACGTTGCTGACGACGAGCTGCGGGTGGTAGTCGAGCTTGACGCCGGCCAGCTCGACGAGCGCCGTGTAGGCCGGGATCGTGAACATCGCGACGACCTCGGCGCCCGACGCCTTGATCTTGGCCATCTGCGGCCCGATGTCGGTGTTGCCGGGCTCGTAGGTCTGGCGCGAGACGACCTGCTCCTTGGGGATGTACTTGTCCAGGCCCTTGGCGCCGTCGGCGCCGAAGTCGTCGTTCTGGACGAAGTAGGCCACCTTCTTGCCCTTGTAGTTGTTGGCGATCCACTGCCCGAGGATCTTGCCCTCGACCGTGTAGTCCGGCTGCCAGCCGAACGTCTGCGGGTGGTCCTTGGGCTGGTCCCAGCACAGGCAGCCCGAGGACACGAACAGGTCGGGCACGCGCGACGCGTTGAGGAAGTCGACGACCTTGGTGTGCGTCGGCGTCCCGAGGCCGCCGAGCATCGCGAAGATCTTGTCCTGCAGCACGAGCTGCTTGGTGACCTTGACGGTGTTGGTCGGGTTGTAGCCGTCGTCGCGGGCGATCATCTTCAGCTTGCGCCCGTGCACGCCGCCGTTGGCGTTGACGTACTTGAAGTAGGCGTCGATCGCCTGGGGGATCTCGCTGTAGCCCGGCGCGGCCGGCCCGGTGAGCGGGAAGTGCCCGCCCACGGTGACCGACGTCGCCGTGATCCCGGGCGCCGATGCGGTCGGCTTGCCGCCCGACGAGCCGGTGCTGCTGCCGCCCGAGTCGCTCGAGCCGCACGCGGCGAGCCCCACGGCGAGCGCCGCGGCGCAGGCCGCGGCGAGCAACGTGGTGGTTGACCTCATGACCTCTCCTCCTCCTCTCGCGGCGCGAGGCCGCGAGATCGTGGTTCCCAGATGCCTTTCACGAACGCGAAGATGCGGCGCACGGCGCCCTGGACGCCGCCGGGAGCGGCGAGCATCACGCCGATGAGCACCACCCCGTAGATGGCCAGGGCCAGGTTGGCCTGAACGTTGGGCGACAGCGACAGCGCCTTGCTGGCGTCGTCGGCCCAGGTGGGCACGAGCACGAGCGCCGCGGCGCCCCACACGGCGCCGAGCAGGCTGCCGCTGCCGCCCAGGATGACGCCGGTGAGCAGGGCGACCGACAGGCTCAGCGGGAAGGCGCCCGGCGCCACCAGCGAGGTGACGACGACGAGCAGCCCGCCGGCCAGCCCGGCGCACGCGGCGCTGACGACGAAGGCGACGATCTGCGTGCGGGCGACGTGGAAGCCCGAGAGCTGGGCGGCGATCTCGTCGTCGCGCACCGCGCGAAAGGCGCGTCCGTAGCCGCTGCGCACGAGGTTGGCCAGCAGCACGTAGGCGATCAGCGCCGCCAGGCAGGCGATCCACGCCTGCCAGCGCTCGAGCGGGAAGGTCGCGCCCAGCGACGCCGGCGGGATCGGCGGCGTGACCGTCAGCCCGTTGGAGCCGCCCAGGAAGCTCGAGAACTTCGTCGCCAGCGCGGGCAGCCCGACCGCCAGCGTCAGCGTCGCGCCCGCCAGGTACGGGCCGCGCAGGCGCGCGGCCGCGGCGCCGGCCAGGGCGCCGGCCACCGCGGCGACGAGCGATGCGGCCAGCAGCACGACGGCCAGGGGCCACGAGACCGCGTCCTGGATCTTGACCGTCGCGTAGGCGCCGACTGCCATCAGCGCCCCGTGGCCCAGCGAGATCTGCCCGTTCTGCCCGGTCAGCACCGTCAGCCCGGCGACGGCCACGAAGTAGTAGGCCATCGTCGCGAGCTGCAGGTTGTCGTAGGGACTGAGCGCCTCGGTGAGCAGGTACAGCAGGAGGCCCGCGACGAGCGCGATGCCGAGGTGGCGCACGAGCGTGAGGTCCAGGCGCCTGACCGCCATCGCTACACCCGCCTGGCCTGCGTGCGGGTGAACAGGCCGCTCGGGCGGACCATGAGGACCGCGATGAGGATCACCAGCGCGCCGAGGGTCACGAGCTCGGCGCCCCAGTAGCCCGAGATATAGCTGAGCGCGAGCCCGAGGATGGCACCGCCGACCAGCGCGCCCAGTGGGCTCTCGAGCCCGCCGATCACCGCCGCGGTGAACCCGAAGACGAGCACCGAGTCGAACGTGTTGGGCGCCACGAAGACGGCGGGCGCGACAAGTACTCCCGCCAGCGAGCCGGCCAGCGACGCCAGCGCCCAGCCGACGGTGAACATGTGGCCCACGCGAACGCCCACGAGCCGCGACACCTCCGGCGCGAACGCCGCGGCGCGCATCCGCAGGCCCAGGCTCGTGCGCGTGAAGAGCAGGATGACCCCGGCCATCAGGGCGCCCACGACGAGCACCGTGAACAGGTCGAAGGGCGAGAAGAGCACGGCGCGGCCGTTGACCTCGTAGCCCTTGATCGAGAACGCCGGCGGGAACGACTTCGGGTTGCCGCCCCAGATCATCCCCGCCACGGCCTGCAGCAGCACGAGCACGCCCAGGGTTACGATGATCGCGTTCAGCGGCGGCGCGCCCTCGACCGGGCGGATGACGACGCGCTCGACGAGCGCGCCGAGCACGAGCCCGGACACGAGCGCGATGGCGAAGCCCAGCCAGTACCCCGCGCCGTGGTCGATCGCCGTCCACGCGATGAAGGTCGTGAACATCAGCATCCCCGCCTGGGCGAAGTTGAGGATCCGCGTGGCGCGCCAGATGAGCACGAGCGACAGCGCGACGGCCGCGTAGATCGCGCCGTTGGCGATGCCGTTGAGGGTCAGGTCGACGAAGCGATCCATCGCTAGAACCCCAGGTAGGCGCGGCGCAGCGCGTCGTCGGCGGCCAGCGTGGCCGGGTCCTCATCGGCCACGATCCGGCCCAGGCTGAGCACGATGCCGCGGTCGGCCACCGACAGGGCGGCCTTCGCGTTCTGCTCGACGAGCAGCACGGTCAGGCCGGTGCGCTCGCGCAGGTCGCGCAGCAGCTTCATGATCCGCGCGGCCACGATCGGCGCGAGCCCGAGCGACGGCTCGTCGAGCAGCAGCAGCCGCGGGCGCGACATCAGCGCCCGGCCGATCACGAGCATCTGGCGCTCGCCGCCCGAGAGCGTGCTGGCCGGCTGCCCGGCGCGCTCGGCCAGGCGCGGGAACAGCTCGTGGATCTCAGCGAGGCCCTCGCGCCCCCCGCCGCCGCGCCACAGGCCGCCGAGGCGCAGGTTCTCCTCGACGCTCAGCTCGGCGATGACGCCGCGGCCCTCGGGGACGTGGGCCATCCCGAGGCGGACGATCTCCTCGACCGGGAGCTGGCCGATGGTGCGACCGTCGAGGCGGATGCGCCCGGCGCGGGCGCGCACGAGCCCCGACAGCGTGCGCAGCAGCGACGTCTTGCCGGCGCCGTTGGCGCCCAGGACGGCGGTGATGCTGCCCTCCGCCACCTCGAAGGACACGCCGTCGAGCGCGCGGACGGGACCGTAGGCCGTCTCGAGCTCTTCAACGCGCAGCATCGACCTCCACCCCGAGATAGGCCTCGACCACGCGCTGGTCGGCTTGGACCTCGGCGGGCGTGCCGTGGGCGATGCGCCGGCCGAAGTCGAGCACGACCACGCGGTCGCAGACCGACATGACGAGGTCGACGCGATGCTCGACGAGCAGCACCGCCATCTCGCCGCGCAGCGCGCGGATGCGCTCGCTCAGCTCCTCCATGTCGTCGCCGCCCAGCCCGCCCGCGGGCTCGTCGAGCAGGATCAACCGCGGCCGCGCCACCAGCGCTCGCGCCAGCGCGACGCGCTTCTGCACCGGATAGGGAAGGGTGCCGGGCAGCCGCTGGGCGACGTCGGCGACGCCGAGCTCGTCGAGCGCCTCGAGCGCCGCGGTGCGCAGGGCGCGCTCGTCGCGGTCCGAGCGCGGCAGCCCCAGCAGCGCGGACGTCAGCCCCGCGCGACGGGTGCGCTCGGCGCCGGCCATCACGTTCTCGACCGCCGTCAGGCCCGCGAAGAGCCCGACCCCCTGCAGCGTGCGCGCGATGCCGAGGCCGGCGAGCTGGTGCGGGCGCACCGAGCGCAGCGACCGCCCTTCCCACGCGACGTCGCCCTCGTCGGCGCGCACGAACCCGCAGATGACGTTGAACAGCGTCGTCTTGCCGGCGCCGTTGGGCCCGATGACGCCCACGACCTCGCCCGGTGCGACGCCCAGCGAGACGTCGTCGAGCGCCGTCAGACCGCCGAAGCGGACCGTGACCGCGTCGATGCGCAGCCCTTCCGGCTCGGCACCTTGGGCGGTCACGGCACCTTCGTACCCCTTGGCCGGGACCTCGACGCCCAGCGGCATGGCGCCACGCTAGGGATCGCACGTGGATCCCTCATCGTGCGAGCCTCCCAAACTTCGCACAGGCGCATTGTGGAAGTCCCACAACTACCGCAACAGTAGTCGCAGGACGGGCTCGGCTCGGCGGGCGTCGGGCTCCTCGCCGGTGATGATGTCCAGATAGACGTAGGACTCGATGAGCCGCACGACGACGTAGGCGACGTCGCGCAGATCGGCGGGCAGGTCCAGGCGCCCGGCCCGCGTCTCCTCGCTGAGCATCCGGTGGATCGCGTCGATGAGTCGCGGCTGAAAGCCCTTGTCGCGCCGTGTCAGCAGCCGCATCGTGCGCTCGCCCTCCTCGCCGAGCAGGCGCTTCATGCCGGCGTTGGTCAGGCAGTCGTCGATGAACCGGGTCACGACGGCGACGATGCGCTCGGCACCCGTCGCACGCACCTCCGCGTCGCGGCGGGCGAGGGTCGCCTCGGCCAGCGACCACAGCACCTCGACGAGGAGCTGATCGCGCGAGCCGACCCAGCGGTAGAGCGTGACGCGGTTGACGCCGAGCTCGTCGGCGATCGCGCCCATGTCGATGCGCTCGGCGGCCTGGAAGCGACCGCGCGCCAGGAGCAATGCGTCCGTTGCGGTTGCCCGTTGCAACATCGGGGCAACATGTTGCATGCTGTCGGCCGGAGGAGGGAGAAATATGTGCGCTGCAGTCGTCGAGCACGTCGCAGTCGAGGATGCGGTCCGGGCCGAGCGCCGGCGGATCCTGCTCACCCTTCACAACCGCCTCGACGACGTCGTCGAGCGCGCGGTGGTGGCCCTCGGTCACGAGATCCCGGCCTACCGCGAGGGCGGCGCGCGCTTCCTGGCGGACCTTCGCGCGCAGGTCCGCGCGCACTTCGAGGTCAAGCTCGCGGCCCTGCACGAGGAGCGCATGGTCACCGTCGAGGAGATCGGGTTCGTCCGCGCGGCCGCGACGCGGCGCGCCCGCGCGGGCTTCGCGCTCGAGGACTACCTCAACGCGTTCCGCGTCGGCCAGCAGGCCTTCTGGGAGGCGGTGATCGAGTGCGCGGGGGAGAGCCCCTTCGGCCACGAGGCGGCGCTCACCCTGGCGGGCCCGCTCATGCGCTACTGCGACTTCGCCAGCACGCACGCCGCCCGCGCCTACGTCGAGTACCAGCAGTACATGGTCGCCGACGCCGATCGCGAGCGCCGCGACCTGCTCGAGCACCTGCTCGCCGGCCAGATGCCCACGCGCGGGCCGCTGTTGACCGCCGCGCAGGCCCACGGCATCGCGTGCGACGCGCGCATGCTCGTCGCCACGGCGGTCACGGTCGACGCGCGCGCCGGCGACGACGCGCCGCACGTCGGCAGCGCGGCGATCGCGTGTGCGGGCCTGCACGACGCCAAGACGCTGGTCGTCGTGCGCCAGACCGAGATCGTCGCCATCCTCGTGCTCGGCGCCGACGCCGACCCGTGCCGCCTGTGCGACCGCGTCGACGCGCTGCAGGCCCGCCTGTGCCGCGAAGGGATCGCGCTGGCGATGGGCGTGAGCACGGTGGCGGCGGGCGTCGGCGAGCTGCCGCGCGCCTACGACGAGGCGCATGTGGCGCTGGCAAGCGTCGGCGACCGCGGCGGCGTTGCCGCGCTTGCGCGGCTGTCGCCCTTCGACTACCTCGCGCTGCGGGCCGACGACACGGCGCGGCGGCTGGTCAACCGGCGCCTGCGCGCGTTCCTCGACGAGGATCGCGAGCGCGGGCGCGTCCTGATCGCGACGATCAGGGCGCTCGCCGAGGCCGACCTCAACGTCCGCGTGGCCGCCGAGCGCCTGCAGGTGCACCCGAACACCGCCCAGTACCGCCTGCGCCGCATCGAGGAGCGCACCGGCCGCAACCCGCGGCGGATCGCCGACCTGCTCGACCTGCTCGTGGCTATGGCGCTCGACGACGCGGC
>DATBKW010000017.1:0-24081 GCA_036555665.1 Solirubrobacteraceae bacterium
CTCAACCCGTTCCTGCAGGCGGAGCTGCCCGCGGCGATGAGCGCGGCGCGGCGCGGCGACACGGCGCTGCTCATGCGCCTGAAGCGCATCGGCCAAGGCGCGACCACGAAGCTCGCCGACCTGTCCTTCGGCCTCAATGTCACCACCGGCTGCGAGGACACGACGCTGCCGTATCCGCTGCCGACGCCGCTGGCAGCCAGGCCGGCGATCGCGCAGCAGGCTCTGGCCGCGATCCCGCCCAGCGACTACGACCCCTGGGATGCGCAGACGGTGCTGCGCACGAGCTACGTCGACGACTGCCTGGACTGGCCTGGCGACACCGTGCGCCAGCCGTTCACCGGGCCGCTGCCCGACGTGCCGGCGCTGCTGCTCGGCGGCCGGCTCGACACGCGCACGCCGGTCGAGAACGCGTTCGCGACCAAGCGTGAGTTGCCCCACGCCTCCGTGGTCACGTTGAAGGGCTCCGGCCACGACACCCTCGACAGCGACATCACGGGCTGCATCAACGAGGCGCTGCGGCGGTTCATCGCGCGTACGCCGGTCGGGCACCCGTGCGCGGGCAGGAACAACGGCGTCGCGCCGGTGCCGCTGCCGCCGCGCTCGATTCGCGACTTCAAGTCGGCGCCCGGCGTCGGCGGCACGCGCGGGCGCGTGCTGTTCGCCGTGCTCGACACCGCCAGCGACGCGCGGCTGACCGCGCTGCAGGAGCTGTTCGCGGGCCTGTCGATCCGCGGTGGCGGGCTGCGCGGCGGGCGCTTCAGCGGCGAGGCGGCGTTCGACGGACCCCTGAGCCTGCACGAGTACCAGTACGTCCCGGGCCTGCGGGTCAGCGGCACGCTGGATTCGAGCGACGGCGCGCTGGCCGGGACGCTGCGCGTGAGCGGTACCGCGCACGGGACGCTGAAGCTCGATCACCGCGGCGGCGTGACCGGCGAGCTCGGCGGGCGCGAGGTCCACTTCAAGCCCACGCGCGGCACCACCGCTGCCTCGGGCGGGCCGGCCCTGGCGTTCGCGCGCGACTTCGCGGTACGGCGGCTGCCGGTCCTTGCCCGCTGAGGCCGTGGCGCCGGGGTCGCCCTTGGCGGCCCTGCGCGCACGCCCGCGCGCAATGGCGCTCGCCGGCGCGCTGGTCATCGCCTTCTCGGCCATCCTCGTCAAGCAGTCCGGCGTCTCGCCCTCGACCGCCGCGATCTTCCGCTGCGCGTATGCGGTACCGGTCCTCGCGGTGCTCGCCTGGATGGAGGACAGGCGTCTGGGCCCGCGCGACGCGCACGGGCACGGTCTCGCCGCGCTGGCGGGCGTGTTCTTCGCCGCCGACCTGATCTGCTGGCACCACGCGATCGAGGACGTCGGCGCCGGCCTGGCCACGGTGCTGGGCAACCTTCAGGTGGCCTTCGTCCCGCTGGTGGCGTGGCTCGCGCTCGCCGAGCGCCCGGCCGCGCGCGTGCTGGCCACGCTGCCCCTCGTGCTCAGCGGCGTTGTGCTCATCTCGGGCGCGCTGGAGCACGGCGCCTATGGCGACAACCCGGGGCAGGGCGTGCTCTACGGCATCGCGACCGGCCTGGCCTACACCGCCTTCATCCTGCTGTTGCGCGCCGGCAGCGGCGATCAGCTGCGCGTCGCCGGGCCGCTCTTCGACGCCACGCTGGTCGCGGCCGTCGTCTCGATCGGGGCCGGCCTGGTCATCGGCGACGCCGACCTGATCCCCTCGTGGCCGGCCCACGCGTGGCTGGTCATCCTGGCGCTGACCTCACAGGTCCTCGGCTGGCTGTTGATCTCCGCGTCGCTGCCGCGACTGCCCGCGGCGCTGACGTCGCTGCTGCTGACGATCCAGCCGGTCGGCGCGGTCCTGCTCGGGGTGATCCTGTTCGCCGAGGCGCCGTCGACCCTTCAGCTCGTCGGCGTGGCCGCGATCCTCGGCGGGCTGGTCATGGTCGCGCGGGTACGCCCGCCGGCCAGCGAGGGCATCTAGCCCTCCCGCGGCGGCGAACGTCCCTGACGTTACAACCCTGTTGTTACATCACGGACGTTCGATGCCTCAGGGGTGCACGCGCGCCGGCACGCCCTCGGCGCGCGCCCCGGGCGGCACGTCGTGGGTCACGACGGCGCGCACGGCCACGCGCGCGCCGTCGCCGACGGTGACGCCGCGCAGCACTCCGGCCGCCGTACCGACGACTGCGCCTTCGCCGATCACCACCGGCGCGGTGAGCAGGCCCTGTCGGCGCACCGGGCGCTCGACGTCGGCAAGGTCGTGGTCGAAGTCCACGATCACCACCTCGTCGCCCAGCCGGGCGCGGGCGCCGACCTCGATGCGCTCGTGGGCGGCCAGGACGCAGCGCTCGCCCAGCGTCGCGCCGGCGCCGATCGCGACCGTGGCGCCCTCGCCGACGTGAAAGCGGCAGCCGTCGCCGATGCGGCACCCGTCGCCGAGCCTGACGAGCGCGCCCGGGGCCACGTCGAAGCGCACCTGGCGCCCGAGGCGCGGACGGCCGGCGAAGGCCAGGCGGCCGTGCGCGTGCAGACGGGCAAGGGCGAGGCGGAGCATGCATCCGTATCCTCGCTCACCGCCATGGGAGGGTTGACCCGCAACGAGCGGCTTGTCATCGGCGGCATCGTGGCGGCGACCGCCATCGCCGGCATCGCGCACTTCGCGGACTGGGAGCCGCTGCTGGCCTTCGCGCTGGCGACGATCGCGCTCGCCGGGCTGGCGCACATCGTCTCGCTGGCCACCGAGCAGGTGGGCGAGCGCTTCAGCCCGGCGCTCACCGGGGTGCTGCAGTCCACGCTGGGCAACCTGCCCGAGCTGTTCGTCGTCATCTTCGCCCTGCGCGCGGGCGAGGTCGTCGTCGCCCAGACCTCGATCGTCGGCTCGCTGCTGGCCAACGCGCTGCTCGTCCTCGGCCTGGTCATCGTGTTCGGCGCCCGCGTCGCGCAGGACGGCGTGATGCGCTTCCGCACCCGGCTGCCGAACGACACCGCGACGCTGCTGCTGGTGGCCACCTTCATCATCGTGCTGGTCGGGCTGGCCCATGCGACGCACGAGCCGGCCGCGCGCCACGAGCAGACGATCTCGGCCGTCGCCGCCGTGGCCCTGCTTGGGGTCTACCTCGCCTGGGTGGTGCCCTACGTGCGCGGCGAGGCGGCGCCCGAGCACACCGGCGCGGGGGGGCCGCGCGTCGCCTTCGCCGTGTCGGTCGGTCTGCTGGCCGCGGGCGGGCTCGGATCGGCCTTCGTGTCGGACTGGTTCGTCGATGCGCTGCAGCCGAGCATCGACAAGCTCGGCGTCTCGGAGGCCTTCGCCGGCCTCGTGGTCGTAGCGCTGGCCGGCAACGCCGTCGAGAACGTGGCCGGGGTGGTCCTCGCGCACAAGGGCCGGTCCGACCTCGCGATCTCGATCGTCAAGAACTCGGTCGCGCAGGTGGCGGCCTTCCTCTATCCGCTGCTGGTGCTGATCTCGCTGCTGTTCGCCAGCCAGCTGACCTTCGCGCTGTCGCCGGTGCTGATCGCGGCGCTCCTGCTGACCGCGCTGGCGATGTGGCAGATCACCGGCGACGGCGAGGCCATGGCCTTCGAGGGCTGGGCGCTCATGGCGCTGTACCTGATCCTCGCGGTGTTCACGCTCTACGAGTGATGTCACGCCGCGTCCGGCTGATCGTCATCGGCCTGGCGGGCGTGATCGTCGTCGCGCTCGCGGCCGGCTTCGCCGTGCTCAAGCTGACCGGCGGCGACGCCCCGCCGCCGCCGAGCCTGGAGGGCAGCCCCGCGGCCGGCGGCGGGACGTCGGGGCGGCTGAGGCCGGCATCAGGCTCGTTCGTGGGCTACCGCGTCAACGAGGAGTACCTCGGCGTCGGCGTGCGCACCGCGGTCGGGCGCACGGGCGCGGTGACGGGGACTGTCACCGTCGACGGGCAGCGCGTGCGCGCGGCCGAGCTGCGCGCCGACATGACGCAGGTGCGCTCGGACCAGTCGCGCCGCGACGACACGCTGCGCTATCGCGGGATCGAGACAGATCGCTACCCGACCGCTCGCTTCACCCTCAGCGGCCCGTTCGCGCTGAGCATCTCGCCGCGGCGCACCGCCGGCACGCTCCTGCTGCACGGCCGCAGCGCGCCGATCGCCGTCAACGTGCGCGGCCAGCGGCTTGCCGGCGGGCGCCTCGAGCTCGTCGGCAGCGCTCCGATCCGCTTCGCCGACTTCGGCATCGAGCCGCCGAGCGTGGCCGGGCTCGTGACGGTGCGCGACCACGGCGTGCTCGAGTTCCGCCTCGTGCTGGCGCGGACGGGCGCCTAGCTTCCGCGCACGTGCTCGACCATGCGGCGGCGCAGGTCGCGAGCCAGCAGCACGCCCCAGCGCGCGCGGAAGCGGGCCACGGCGCGGCGCGAGTCGTAGACCTCGACCAGTGAGGAGGGCAGGCACGGCGCCCCGAGGGCGCGCGCCGCGCGGTCGGCGATTTCGAGCTGGCCCAGCGCGGTGGGGTGCACGGCGTCGGGAAAAAGCCACGGGCGTCCGTCGAGGTCCTCGAGCGCGACGATCGTCGCGTCGTGCTCGGCGCCGACCGCGCGGACGATCGCGCTCGCCGTACGCGGCTTGGGCGCGGCGCGCGGGCGGCCGAGGTCGACGGGCAGCGTGCACAGGGCCAGCCGGTCGCTGCACGCGGCCATCGCGGCGGCGATCGCGCGCAGGTCGCGCTCGAAGGCGGCGGCGTCCCAGTCGCCCGAGCGCGCGTCGTTGACGCCGATGTAGAGGCAGGCGAGGTCATAGGGCCCGGCCAGGCGCGGCACGAGGTCGGCCAGCACGTCGCTCGCCTGGGCGCCGTCGCGCGCGAGCTTGGTGAACGGGAGGTCCAGCGCCTCGGCCAGCCATTGCGCCCACGACTGCATCGGCACGCCGAGCGCCGGCTCGCCGCGGCCGTTGGTGATCGAGTCCCCGAGGGCGACGAGGCCGCGATTCGTCATGCCAGCGCCGCGCGCGCCAGCTCTTCGACGCGCCCGTGCAGCCAATCGACGACGTGCTCGTGCTCGGGCTTCATGAGCACGCTGCGCAGCACGCGGGCGCCGTCGGCGTCGAGCTCGAGCCACGGGTGGTTGGCGGCGAGCGCGTCGCGCGTCAGGTAGAAGGTGCTGAGAAAGACCGGGTCGTCGGGGTCGTCCATGCCCGCCTGCAGCACGGCGCCGCTGGCCGCGTCGAGCCTTGACAGCGAGGTGGCGCGCGGCAGGTAGGCGATGATGTCGAGCTCGGGTTCGACGTGCAGCGCGAGCACGTCCGACGCGCGCAGCCGCTCGGCCCAATCCAAGGCCGCGCGGCGGCCCGCGGCCAGGACGGGGCCCAGGCCTTCGTCGCGCTCGAGCGGCAGCGCCTGCAGGGTCAGCCACAAGCCCGCAGCCGCGGCGCCGGCGCGCGAGCACTCGAGGCTGATCTCGCCCAGGTGCAGGTCGGCCTCGATGAAGTACGTGAACGGCGAGTCGTGGCGGTACACGCGCTGCACGGCGGGATCGGCGAAGAGCACCGCCCCGCAGCCGTAGGGCTGAAGGCCGTGCTTGTGCGGATCGACGACGACCGAGTCGCACTGCGCAACGGCCGCGTACGGCTCCGGCGCGACCAGCGGGTCCTCGCCGCGTGCGAGCAGCGTGAAGAAGCCGCCGTAGGCGCCGTCGACGTGCAGGCGCACGCCGTAGCGCTCGCGCAGCGCGAGCGCCTCGTCGACGCGGTCGATGGCGCCCAGGCCGGTCGAGCCGGTGGTGAGGACGACGGTGCCGACGTCGCCGTTCCTGCACTCGGCCTCGACGGCGTCCATGTCGATACGGCCGTCGGCGCCGGCCGGCACCGCTGTCGCCGTGACACCGAGCAGCTCGCACATCCGCGCGTGCGTGTAGTGCGCGGCGCCGCAGTGCACGATCCGCTTGCCCGGGTGCTGCTCGCGCGCGACCCACAGCGCCTCGAGGTTGGCGATCGTGCCGCTCGAGGTCAGGTGCCCGAGGACCGGCGCGGGGAGGCCGAACATCTCCCGCAGCTGCTCGACGACCTCGACCTCGAGCGCGCTCGTGCCCGGGCCGCCGTCGAGCGCGTGGTTGTTGGGGTTGACGAGCATCGCCGCCAGGTAGCCCGCGACCGCGACCGGGTGCGGCGGCTTGAGCATCTGGCCGGCGTAACGGGGATGGAAGAAGGGATAGTGGTCGCTCATCCGCGCGCCGAAGGCCTCCCAGGCGGCCTGGAGCCGCTCGGCGTCGGGAGCGCTCGCGGGGTGCGAGTCGTAGGCGCCGAACCGCTCCTCCCACGCGGCGATCAGTTCGGTCGCGCGTGGGACGAGGTCGTGGAGTTGGTCGTGGCGGGTGGCGGGTGGCGGCACGGCGCGGATGCTCGCAGGCTTGCGGTTGACAGGGCACCGAGGGCGGGCAGGCCGCAGGCGCGCGGTCCACTGTGGTGAGTTTTATGGCCAGGAGCCACACAAGTCACCACTGCGGCCGGCGGACGGCCGCGCGGGTCGCGCGGCAGCCCGCGCCCGATCCCTCATCGCCCGCCCAACCGCCCGGCGCGCGAGGTCAGCGCGCGCAGCCGCCGCGCGTGCGCAGCCGTCAGCTGACCCGGCGCGAGCCGCCACCGCCACTGCCCACCCGCGCGACCCGGCAGGTTCATGCGCGCCTCCGAGCCCAGCCCGAGGACGTCCTGGGCCTGAAGCATGCACAGCCGCGCCTTCGACGCCAGCGCAAGCTCCATCAGCGCCCACCACGGCTCGCGGCCGCGAACCCCAGCGGCGCGCACGGCGGCGCCACGCGAAGGATCGAGCGAGGACAGCCAGCCGCGCAGGGTGTCGTTGTCGTGGGTGCCCGTGTAGAGGACGCGGTCGGCGCGGATGTTCTCGAGGTTGTGGACGCTCTCGGAGTGCTCGAGGTCGAAGCCGAATTGCAGCACCGCCATCCCCGGCAGCCCGAGCGACTCGCGCAGCGAGGTCACGGCCGGAGTGATGACTCCGAGATCCTCGGCGATCAGCGGCAGACGGCGCAGCGAACCGCGCGCCGCGTCGAACACCGCGCGGCCCGGCCCGCGCACCCAGCGCCCGCCCGAGGCGTCGCGGGCGCCGCGCGGCACCGCCCAGTACGCGGCGAAGGCGCGGAAGTGGTCGATGCGAGCGAGGTCGAACAAGGAGAAGGTACGGCGCAGGCGCTCGATCCACCAGCGGTACCGGCGGCGGCGCAGCGCGGGCCAGTCGTATATCGGGTTGCCCCACAGCTGGCCGCGGGCGGTGAAGGCGTCGGGCGGGACGCCGGCCACGACGTCGTCGCGGAACAGCTCAGGCCAGCGGACGTGGTCGGCCGACCGCGGCGCCACGTAGATCGGCACGTCGCCTATGAGCCGCACGCCGCGCGCCGCCGCGTACGAGCGCAGCTGCGACCACTCGCGCTCGAAGCGGACCTGATCCCTCAATGCCCGAACACCGCCCGCAAACGCGGCCCAATCGTCGGCCCAGAAGCAGTGACGCGCCCGAAACGCGTCGAGCTCGGCCTCCGACACGGGCGCGTCGGACGAAGCGAGCAGCCCCCGCCAGGCCGCGAACGCCGACGCGGACTTGTACGGTGAACGCTCCCGATTGGGCGGCCCGAGCGGCAGCACCTGCCACCACGACTGGCCTGCCGCGGCCAGCCAGTCGACAAACTCGAACGCGGGTGCGCCAAGCTTCCCGCCCGGAAGCGAGGTGATGTGCAGTTGCACGCCGCTGGTTCGTGGAAGTCGCATGTGGGAAAGAGGGGTGGACGTGCCCGCCCGCGCCAAGGCCCAACCGCCTAGCCGCATCAGGATCGAGCACCCGGCACCGACCGTCGATGCCGGCCGGTACCCCGTCAAGCGCACCGTGGGCGACACGGTGCACGTCTCGGCGGACATCTTCCGCGATGGCCACGAGGTGCTGCGGGCCGTCGTGCGCTGGAAGGGGCCCGGCGAGCGGCGCTGGCGCGAATCGCCGCTGATCGCGGTCGACGCCCATCACAACGGCGTGCGCTGGGAGGGCGCCTTCACCGTCGACGCCCCGGGGCGCACGCAATGGAACATCCAGGCGTGGGTCGACCTCTTCGCCGGCTGGCGCGACGAGCTGGCGCGCAAGGTCGACTTCGGCCAGCCCGACCTCAGCGGCGAGCTCAGCGAGGGCGCCCTGCTCGTCCGCGCCGCCGCGGAGCGCGCCAAGGGCGACGCGGCCAGCGCGCTGCACGCCGCCGCCGACGCGATCCCGACCGACCCGCAGACCGCGCTGACGCCCGAGCTTCTCCAGCTCGTCGAGGCCGCGGCGGAGCGCACCGAGGCCACCGAGCTGCCCGCGCCGCTCGAGGTCGATGTCGACCGCACCCTCGCGCGCTTCGGCGCGTGGTACGAGCTGTTCCCGCGCTCCTGGGGCGGCTTCCGCGGCGTGCAGGAGCAGGTCCCCAAGCTCGCCGAGCTCGGCTTCGACGTCCTCTACTTGCCGCCGATCCACCCGATCGGCCACACCAACCGCAAGGGCCGCAACAACACGCTGACGGCCGAGCCCGGCGACCCCGGCAGCCCGTACGCGATCGGCGACGAGAGCGGCGGCCACGACGCGATCCACCCCGAGCTCGGCACCGACGAGGACTTCCGCGCCCTCGTGGCCACCGCCAGCCAGCACGACATCGACGTCTGCCTGGACCTCGCGATCAACTGCTCGCCCGACCACCCGTGGCTGAAGGAGCACCCCGAGTGGTTCTTCCGCCGCCCCGACGGCACGCTCAAGTACGCCGAGAACCCGCCCAAGAAGTACCAGGACATCTACAACGTCAACTTCGGCTGCGAGGACTGGCGCGGGCTGTGGGATGCGCTGCTGGCGGTCGTCCAGCACTGGGTCGAGCGCGGGGTGAAGGTCTTCCGCGTCGACAACCCGCACACCAAGCCGTTCCCCTTCTGGGAATGGCTGATCAAGGAGATCCGCGCCAAGGACCCCGACGTCATCTTCTTCGCCGAGGCGTTCACCCGGCGCTCGGTCATGCGCGAGCTGGCCAAGATCGGCTTCGGCCAGAGCTACACGTACTTCACCTGGAAGAACCACCGCTGGGAGCTCATGGAGTACGTCAACGAGCTCGCCCACGGGCCCGAGCGCGACTACTTCCGCCCCAACTTCTTCCTGACCACGCCGGACATCCTCACCGACTACCTCGCCCACGGCGGGCCGCCGGCCTTCCCGATCAGGCTGATTCTCGGCGCCACCCTGAGCCCCAGCTACGGCGTCTACTCCGGCTACGAGCACTACGAGCACGTCCAGCGCCCCGGCAGCGAGGAGTTCATCGACAACGAGAAGTACGAGCTCAAGCGGCGCGCGCTCGACGGGCCGCTGCTGCCGATGATCCAGCGCCTGAACCACGTCCGCCGCGAGAACCCCGCGCTGCAGCGCCTGGACAACATCGGGTTCCTCGACGCCGCCAACGACGTGATCCTCGCCTACGCCAAGCGCGAGGGCCCCAACGCGGTCATCTGCGTGGTCAACCTCGATCCCCACCACGCGCAGGAGGGGCTCGTGCACGTGCCCTACGAGCTCGGCGTGCCGCCGGCCTTCGCCGTCGAGGACCTGCTCGACGGCGCCGAGTACCACTGGCGCCTGGGCGGCAACTACGTCCGCCTCGATCCGGGCGAGCGCGCCGGCCACGTCCTGCGAGTGCGCACGGCATGAACCCGCCGCCCCCGCCGCACTCGGGCCACTGGTTCGAGTCCGATCCGCTGTGGTTCAAGAAGGCCGTCTTCTACGAGATCCACCTGCGCGGCTTCTTCGACGGCAACGCCGACGGCTCCGGCGACTTCCGCGGCCTCACGGAGAAGCTCGACTACCTGGAGTGGCTGGGCATCGACTGCATCTGGCTGCTGCCGATGTACGCCAGCCCGCTGCGCGACGGCGGGTACGACATCTCCGACTACTACCAGGTGCACCCGGACTACGGCACGATCGACGACGTCAGGACCTTCATCGAGGCCGCGCACGAGCGCGGCCTGCGGGTCATCGCCGACCTGGTGATGAACCACACCTCCGCGGACCACCCGTGGTTCCAGCGCGCGCGCCAGGCGCCGGCGGGCTCGCCCGAGCGCGACTGGTACGTGTGGTCGGAGACCAACCAGCGCTACGAGGGCGCACGGATCATCTTCACCGACACCGAGGTGTCGAACTGGACGTGGGACGACGTCGCCGGCGCCTACTACTGGCACCGCTTCTTCAGCCACCAGCCCGACCTCAACTACGACAACCCCGAGGTCCGGGAGGCGATGCTCGACGTCCTGCGCTTCTGGCTGGAGCTCGGCCTCGACGGCTTTCGCCTCGACGCCGTGCCCTACCTCTACGAGCGCGAGGGCACCAACTGCGAGAACCTCGACGAGACCCACACCTTCCTGAAGAAGGTGCGGGCGACCATCGACGACGAGTACCCCGACCGCGTGCTGCTGGCCGAGGCCAACCAGTGGCCCGAGGACGTCGTCGAGTACTTCGGCGACGGCGACGAATGCCACATGGCCTTCCACTTCCCGGTCATGCCGCGCATGTTCATGGCGGCGCGCCGCGAGGAGGCCACGCCGATGTACGAGATCCTCGAGCGCACGCCGTCGATCCCCGACAACTGCCAGTGGGGACTGTTCCTGCGCAACCACGACGAGCTGACCCTCGAGATGGTCACCGACGAGGAGCGCGACTACATGTACGCCGAGTACGCCAAGGACCCGCGCATGAAGATCAACGTGGGCATCCGCCGGCGGCTGGCCCCGCTGCTGGACAACGGGCGCGACGAGATGGAGCTCATGCACGCGATCCTCTTCTCGCTGCCCGGCTCGCCGGTCCTCTACTACGGCGACGAGATCGCGATGGGCGACAACGTGTACCTCGGCGATCGCGACGGCGTGCGCACCCCGATGCAGTGGACCGGCGACCGCAACGCCGGGTTCTCACGCGCCGACTTCGCACAGCTCTACGCGCCGCCGCTCATGGATCCGGTGTACGGCTACCAGGCGGTCAACGTCGAGGCCCAGCTGCGCACGCCGACGTCGCTGCTGCGCTGGCTCAAGCGCTTCATCGCGCTGCGCAAGGAGCACCCGGTCTTCGGCCTTGGCGAATACATTCCGCTGGAGCCGTCGAACCCGAAGATCTTCGCCCACGTGCGCAGCTACGAGGACGACGTCGTTCTCTGCGTGCACAACGTCGCGCGCTCGGCGCAGGCGGTGGAGGTCGATCTGTCAGCCTACGAGGGGCGCTGGCCCGAGGAGATGCTCGGGCGCACGCGCTTCCCACGCGTCGGTGAGCTTCCCTACCTGCTCACGCTCGCGCCACGGGGCTGGTTCTGGTTCTTGCTCAAGGAGGACCCCGACGCCGACATGGAGCTCACCGATGGCAAGCGTTGACCTCGCCGAGCTCGACGAGGCCGTGCTGACCGAGTGGTTGCTCGAACGGCGCTGGTTCGGGTCCAAGGCGCGCGACGTCGCCCAGCTCAACGTGCTCGACGTCGTCGCCATCCCGGGCGGGCCGCCGGCGCTGGCGTCGGCGCTCGTCGAAGCGCGTTTCCCGGGCGGCACCCACGACGTCTACCAGCTCCTGCTGGGCCTGCGGCCGGGCGGCTTCGACGAGGCGGTCGTCGCCGAGGTCGGCGGCGTGACCGTCTACGACGCGTTCGCCGACCCCGAGGCATGCGACCGGATCGGCCGCCTGCTGCGCGAAGGGGCCGAGATCCACGGCGAGCGCGCGCGGATCGAGTTCCACTGGCTCGACGGCGTCGAGCCGCCGCGCCCGGGCGCCCGCGTGCGCCCGATGGGGGCCGAGCAGTCCAACACCTCGATCGTCTTCGACGACGCGCTGGTGCTCAAGGCGTTTCGCCGCGTCGAGGCGGGCGTCAACCCGGAGCTGGAGATGCTGCGCTTCCTCAGCGCGCGGGACTTCCCCAACGTCGCGCCGCTCGGCGGCTGGTACCAGTACGAGGGCGAGCTGATGGACGCCACCTTCGGCGTCGTGCAGCGCTTCATCGCCGGCGCGCGCGACGGCTGGGAGCTCGCGCTCGACGAGCTCGGCTCAGAGCCGGAGCGCTTCGTCGCCCGGCTGCACGATCTCGGCGAGGTCATCGGGCGGATGCACGCGGTCCTGGCCTCGGACCCGAGCGATCCGGCCTTCGCCCCCGAGGAGCCCTCCGACGAGTCGCTGGCGCTGCTGACGGCGACGATCGACGAGGAGATCGAGCGCCAGTTCCTCGAGCTGCCGGACATCCAGGCGGTCGCGCCGATCGCCGGGCGCGGAGCGGAGGTGCGCGACCGGCTGCAGCTGCTGTCGCACGTCGGCGCGCGCGGGCGGCTGATCCGCCACCACGGCGATCTGCACCTGGGCCAGACGATGCTCTACGGAGAGAACACGTGGATCGTGCTGGACTTCGAGGGCGAGCCGGCGCGTCCGCTGCGCGAGCGCCGGCGCAAGCGCTCGCCGCTGCGCGACGTGGCCGGGATGCTGCGCTCCTTCGCCTACGCGGCCTCGGCCAGCGACCTGCAGCGCGGGCACCCGGCGCCGGGGGGCTGGGAGGAGCACGCACGTGAAGCGTTCATCGGCGGGTACCTCGAGGCGGTGGACCCCGTGCTGCTGCCGCCCGGCGAGACGCCCACGCGCACGCTGCTTTCGATCTTCGAGCTCGAGAAGGCGGTGTACGAGCTGCGATACGAGCTGAACAACCGTCCGGACTGGGTGCGCATCCCGGTCGCGGGCATTGCCCGCCTGCTGGAGGAGCCGCTATGAGCGTCGAGACCGACATCGAGGCCATCGTCCGCCGCGACCTGGCCGATCCGCACCGCCTGCTCGGCGCGCACGCCGAGAACGGCGTCGTCGTCGTGCGCGCGTTTCGCCCGGCGGCGGCCAAGGTGGTCGCGCGGCCCGACGGCGGCGAGCCCGTCGAGCTCGTGCAGCGCCACCCGGCGGGGCTGTTCGAGGGCTCGCTCGCGGGCGCGAAGCTGCCGCTGCGCTACGAGCTCGAGGTCCAGTACGGGCCGGGGGAGACCTTCACGCTGCACGACCCGTACGCCTTCATGCCGACGCTGGGGGAGATCGACCTCTACCTCGCCGGCGAGGGCCGCCACGAGGAGCTCTACGAGAAGCTCGGCGCGCACGTGCTCGAGCTCGACGGCGTCGCGGGCGTGGCCTTCGCCGTGTGGGCGCCGAGCGCGCGCTCGGTGTCGGTCGTCGGCGACTTCAACGCGTGGGACGGACGCCTGCATCCGATGCGCTCGCTGGGCGCCTCGGGGATCTGGGAGCTGTTCGTGCCCGGCGTGCCCGAGGGCTCGCGCTACAAGTTCGAGCTGCGCAGCCAGGACGGCGACCTGCTCCTGCGCGCCGATCCCTTCGCCTTCGAGGCCGAGCTTCCGCCCCAGACCGCGTCGGTGGTCAACCGCTCGCGCCACGAGTGGGGCGACGCGAAGTGGATGGACCGCCGCCCCGACCGCGAGCCGCTGCGCGAGCCGATGTCGATCTACGAGGTCCATCTCGGCTCCTGGCGGCTGAACCCGCTGGACGACAACCGCTCGCTGACCTACCTCGAGCTGGCCGACGAGCTGGCGGCTTACGTCCGCGACATGGGCTTCACCCACGTCGAGCTCATGCCGGTCATGGCCCACCCGTTCACCGGCTCCTGGGGCTATCAGGTGACCTCGTACTTCGCCCCGACGCCGCGTTTCGGCACGCCCGACCAGTTCCGCGCCTTCGTCGACCGTCTGCACGAGGCGGGCATCGGCGTGCTCCTCGACTGGGTGCCGGCGCACTTCCCGCGCGACGAGTGGGGGCTGGCGCGCTTCGACGGCACCGCGCTGTTCGAGCACTCCGACCC
Organism: Solirubrobacteraceae bacterium; assembly: GCA_036555665.1. Classification (GTDB taxonomy): domain Bacteria; phylum Actinomycetota; class Thermoleophilia; order Solirubrobacterales; family Solirubrobacteraceae; genus JAOPZW01. Next base: position 13,824 of record DATBKW010000017.1, read on the forward strand.
GCGCCGCGGCTCGCACCCCGACTGGGGAACGCTGATCTTCAACTTCGGCCGCCATGAGGTGCGCAACTTCCTGCTCTCGAGCGCGCTGTATTGGCTGCGCGAGCACCACGCCGACGGCATCCGCGTCGATGCGGTCGCCTCGATGCTCTACCTGGACTATTCGCGCAAGGAGGGCCAGTGGGTGCCCAACGAGTTCGGCGGGCGCGAGGACCTCGACGCCGTCTCGTTCCTCAAGGAGCTCAACGAGGTCGCCTACGGCCGCGAGCCGGGCATCGTCTCGGCCGCCGAGGAGTCGACGGCCTGGCCGGGCGTCTCGCGACCCACGTACGTCGGCGGGCTGGGCTTCGGGTTCAAGTGGAACATGGGCTGGATGCACGACACGCTGGGCTACTTCCAGCAGGACCCGGTCCACCGCCGCTACCACCACCACGAGCTGACCTTCTCGCTCGTCTACGCGTTCAGCGAGAACTTCATCCTGCCGCTCAGCCACGACGAGGTCGTGCACGGCAAGGGCTCGCTGTATTCGAAGATGCCCGGCGACCGCTGGCAGAAGCTCGCCAACCTGCGCTGCCTGTACGCCTACATGTGGGCGCACCCCGGCAAGAAGCTGCTGTTCATGGGCGGCGAGCTGGCCCAGGAGAGCGAGTGGAGCCACGAGCGCTCGCTGGACTGGCACCTGCTCGAGAACCGCGAGCACGCCGGCATCCAGGCGCTCGTGCGCGACCTGAACCGCGTCTACCGCGAGCGCCCCGCGCTATGGCAGATCGACGACGACTCGCGCGGCTTCTGGTGGCTCGAGCCCAACGACGCCGCGAACAACGTCGTCGCCTTCTGCCGCGCCGGCGACGACCCGGCCGCCGATGTCGTCGCCTGCGTCTGCAACCTGTCGCCCGTGCCGCGCTCGGGCTATCGCCTCGGGCTGCCGCAGGCCGGCCGTTGGCGCGAGGTCGTCAACACCGACGCCGAGGCCTACGGCGGAACCAACACGGGCAACCTCGGTGGCGTCGAGGCCGACGCGGCGGGCTGGCACGGCCAGCCGTTCTCGGCCGAGCTGACGCTCCCGCCGCTGAGCGTGCTCTGGCTCGTGCCCGACCGCTGAGCCGCCTGGGCGGGAAGGACATCGCGCGCCGCGCGTCCTGGCCCCCATGGGGGCTTATCGAAACTTCGTTGCCTGGCTCGGCCACGGCCGCTGGTTCGGGGTCATGCTGCGCCAGTTGGGCGGATCGCGCGCCGACCGCTGGCTGTACCGCCACTTCAACGGGCGCCTGGCCATCACCGGGCCGCCGATCTTTCCGGTGCTGCTGCTGACGACGACCGGCCGCCGGTCGGGCCGGCCGCGCACGACGCCGGTCATCTACGTGCGCGACGGCGAGCGCCTGGTCGTCAGCTCCGAGCAGACCGGGCAGCAACGGCCGGCCGCGTGGCCGCTGAACCTGCACGCCGAGCCGCGCGTGAGCGTACGGCTGGGCGCCGAGAGCGCCGCGTACCGCGGCCGCCCGGCCGCGCCCGACGAGGTCGAGCGCTACTGGCCGGCGCTGCTGGAGGCCTGGCCCGCGCACGCGACCTACCGCGCGCGCAGCGGCGTGCGCCACATCTTCGTGCTCGAGCCGGCGCGGGCCTGAATCTCCGAGCGAGCCCGAAGGGTGTGCCGCGGCGGTGCTGCCTGCGATGGTGGCCGCGGCACACCCCTCAGGGCGCAGCACGCCGCAGCGCGCCCTCACCCGCAAGCGCCGCCCCGAGGATCGCCACGAGCACGGCGAGCTGGGCGACGGCGGCGACGCCGGTGCCGAGGACGACCGTGGCGAGGGCGAGGACCGCCGCGACCCCGCGATGGATCTCGCGCCCGAGGCCGAGCACGCGGCGGAACCACACGTCGGCGGCCAGGAAGAGAGCGACGCCGCCGCCCAGTGCGAGCGCCTGGCCGGTCGCGAGCTCATCGCCCGCATGGCCGGTGGCCTTCTTGAGGCCGACCGCGGCCAGGACGATCCCGAGCAGCAGGAAGTAATGGGCGAAGCCGAAGCCGTGCAGGGCGATCCACGGCTGCCGGGGCGCGGGCGCGTGGGCAAGCGCCGCCTCGGCCTGCGCATCGTCGTCGTCGCCGAAGTACGCCCACCACAGCGCGGCCGACAGCAGCAAACCGAGCACCGCAACGACCACGAGCTCGGCGTCCACGGCCAGGCCGGCGGCGCCGATCCCGATCGCCACGACCGACTCGCCGATGGCGACGATGATCACCAGCCCGTGGCGCTCGACGAAGTGCGCCGGCCCGATCTCGAAGCCCTGCTGACTCTCGCCGCGGCCGGCAAGGCGCGGCGTGCTCCATTCGAGCACCACCGCGATCGTCCACAGCACGGCCTGGGGCGTGCCGGCGAGCGCGCCGCCGACGAGCACGAGCGTCGCCGACACGAGGTTGAAGGGCACGATCCCGCGGATCGCCTCCGCGGAGCGGTCGGAGGCCAGGCGCATGTAGAGCGCGGCGTGGATGACGACGACGAGCGCGTACGCGAGGCCGAAGGCCAGCCCGCTGCCCCCGAACGCGTCAGGGATCGACAGCGCCAGGACGAGGTAGCCCGCCATGCCGCCGAGCAGCACGCCGCGGCGCGCCAGGCCGCGGGTCGACACCGCGTTGGTCAGCCACGCGTAGCCGGCGTACATCCACCAGATGAGGCCGAGCATGAGCATGACCTGCCCGAGCGTGGTCCACGTGACCTCGTGGGTGAGCACGGCGGTGAGCTGCGTGACCGTGAAGACGAAGACGAGGTCGAAGAACAGCTCGAGCGTCGAGACGCGCTGCGCTGTCGTCGGGACGGCGGTGTCGAGCGTGCCTACCACGGCGGCCGAGGCTACTCTGCGCCGCGTGACAAGCCGCGAGATCCACAGCTGGTTGATCGACATGGACGGCGTCCTCGTGCACGAGGAGCACGCGATCCCTGGCGCCGACCGCTTCCTGAGCCGCCTGCGCGAGCTCGAGCTGCCGTTCCTGGTGCTCACCAACAACTCGATCTACACCCGCCGCGACCTCGCCGCGCGCCTGCGCGCCAGCGGGCTCGACGTGCCCGAGGAGTCGATCTTCACCTCCGCGCTCGCCACCGCGGCCTTCCTGCAGGACCAGCGCCCGGACGGCTCTGCCTTCGTGGTCGGCGAGGCCGGGATCACGACGGCGCTGCACGAGGCCGGCTACACGCTCACCGACCGCGACCCCGACTACGTCGTGCTCGGCGAGACGCGGATCTACAGCTTCGGGCGCATCACGCAGGCGATCCGGCTGATCGACAACGGCGCGCGCTTCATCGCCACCAACCCCGACCCCAGCGGCCCGTCGCTGGAGGGCCTGCTGCCGGCGACCGGCGCGGTCGCCGCGCTCATCAGCCGCGCGACCGGCGTGGACCCCTACTTCGTGGGCAAGCCCAACCCGCTGATGATGCGCTCGGCGCTCAACACCATCGACGCGCACTCCGAGACCACGGCGATGATCGGCGATCGCATGGACACCGACGTGGTTTCCGGACTCGAGGCTGGCCTGCACACGATCCTCGTGCGCACCGGAGCGACCACCTCGGAGATGGTCGATCGCTTCCCGTACCGGCCCTCGCGGATCGTCGACTCGGTCGCGGATCTAGTCGACGAGCTCGGCTGACGGCACGACGCCGGTGAGCACCGCCCCCGGCCTTGTCCATCGCCGGCGCGCTTCTGCGACGTGCGAGCTGCCGATCCGCGCTGCCACACCGCGCCACGCTCAACGCCTTGGGTGCCCGGGGCCTGATGCCGCGTCGGGTTCGACTGCCGGGCTGTGGCACTAGCGCGAAACGAAGGTCTCCGCCGGGTACATCTCCGGCGGATCCGTGATGCCAACCTCTTCGAGGACCGGTCGCAGCTGTTGGCCGAACGCGTCGCACGCGTCCTGGGACTCCCAGACGTCGACGACACGAAATCCGCTCGGGCTCTCGCCGGCTGCGTGGGAAAGGATGCCCGCGACCGGCCAGTCCGACAGTGACTCCAGCTTGTCCTTGCCCGTGAGCTTCTTGACCGTGGCGCGGTAGCTCTCCGCGGTGACCGTCGGACCCTGATGGATCAGTACGACCGGCATTGCGAGCTCCTTGTTCGGTTGACCGACCCTACCTCGGCCCCGGACTCGTTGCCAGCGACTGCTGCGTTTCGTGCGTGGATCCGAATGAGCATATGGCGCCACGAGCTCCTCGCGGCCGCCGGCTGAATCGGCACGCGCTGTGCCGCGCTTTCGGCGTCGTGCCAGGGCAGCGCCGTGCCGTCAGCTGCCTCGAGGAGCGTCGAGTCGCATTGCTGAGCCACCTGCGCGGCCATGCGATCCACCGGAGGGACTACGCGGTGAGCCTGGATGGGTTCGGCGTTCGGGCGACGTCGGTGTGCGTCGCTGCTCTGACGTCGTGGGCGTCGTAGGCGGCGAGCGCTGGAAACGCGAGCGCTACAACGCCGACCAGCAGCGTGCAGCTGATCCCGCCGATGCCGACGGATGCCCGTGCGCCCGCCAACCCGGCGATGCTGCCCGATTCGACGTCGCCGATCCGCGGGCCGCTGGTCACGACCAGCGAGAACACGCTGGACATCCGCCCGCGCATCGCATCCGGCGTCACCGTTTGGTTGATCGTCGAGCGGCAGACGGCACTGATGGAATCCGCGGCACCCGCGACTGCCAGCAGGGTCACGGCCAGCCACAGCGACGTGGTCAGCCCGGTGGCTGCGATCGCGAGGCCCCAGGCGATCACCGCGACGATGACGATGCGACCGAGGTAGCGCGCGTGCCGCAGCCAGCCGGTGGTCAGCGCGCCGATCGTCGCGCCCGCGCTCACCGCCGCGTAGAGCAGCCCGGCGCCGGCTGCACCCGCGTTGTACACCGTGACCGCGAGGACCGGGAACAGCGCGCGTGGCATCCCGAACGCCATCGCGTTGAGGTCGATCGCGAACGAGCCGAGCAGCGCGGGCTGGCGGCGTACGAACCGCAGCCCGTCGAGGATCGAACGGCCGATTCCCACGTCGGATGCGACGTGCGTGGTCGGCGGCTGGGGGCCGATGCGCAGCACCGCGGCGACGAGCACAAGGCAGGAGGCAGCGTCGATCGCGTACGCGACCCCGAGTCCCGCGGCGGCGATGACGACTCCGGCGAGCGCCGGCCCGACGACCTGCGTCAGCGCCCGCAGCCCGAAGTCAAGCGCCAGCGCGCTCGGCACCAGCTCGGGCGATACGAGGGTTGGGACAATCGCCGACTCCGCCACGTTCTGCACCGCGCCGGCGCCCGCCAGCGCACCCGCCAGGACGAACAGCACCGCAACGGGCGTCGAGCCAACGAACCCCAGCGCCGTGAGCGCCGCGGTCAGCGCGATGAGCAGCGTCTGGATGCCCAGCAGCACCCGCCGGCGGTCGCCACGATCCGCCCACGCCCCTCCCACCAGCGCCGCCAGCACGAGCGGCCCGAGCTCCGCAGCCCCCAACAAGCCGGTCAGGGAGGCCGAACGTGTCTGCGTGTAGACCTGGTACGGAAGGGCGACGAGCGTCGCCTGCGTCCCCAGCGACGTCGCCATGCCGCCGACGACGAGAAGCCGCAGTTGGCGCGAAGCGCGCAACGGCTGGAGGTCGGGGACGAGGCGGCGCAGCATCATGACTCTCGCGGTCGATCGATCGGCCCCGTGCGGATCTCGAGGGCTGCGGTCGCGGTGGTGGGTCGGCGTGTCGCGCGTGCGGCCGGACGGCGGATGAGGATCAGCGCGATCGTGCCGGCGGCGAGACCGGCGGCGCCGGCGACGAGGAAGGTCGCGCCGAGGGCGTTGGCGGCGCCATGGGCGCCGACACGGTCGTCATAGACGCTGCCCAGCGCGCCGATACCGAGCGCGAGGCCGAGCTGGCGGGCCGTGTTGACGGCGCCGGCCGCCATGCCGGCGCGTGCGGGCGGCACGGCGGCCATGGCGGCCGAGGCGAGCGTCGGAGTGGCCAGGCCGACGCCGATGCCGGTTACGACGAAGCCGGCGATCAGGGCTGGCCAGCCGGACCCACGGCTCAGGCCGGTCTGCAGCAGGTCGCCGACACCGATGGCCAGCAGGCCGCCGCCGATGGCAAAGCGCGCCGCCCCACCGTGCAGGAAGCGCCCGACGATCAGCGAGACCATCAGCGAGCACGCCGCCAACGGCGCGAGCACGAGCCCGCCCCCGATCGGGCTCAACCCGAGCGCGGACTGCAGCCACAGCGACGCGTAGACCAGGGTCGCGAATGCGGCCGCAGACAGCAGCGTCGCCGCGATGAGGACGCCGCTGAACGACCCGCGTCGCAACAGGCCGAGATCGAGCATCGGTGTATCGCTGCGGCGCTCGATGACGACGAACGCCGCGAGCGCCACGACCGCAGCGGTCAGCAGACCGAGGGTGGACGCGGCGCCCCAGCCGGCCCGGGGAACGCGCACCAGGGCCGTGGTGGCGGCGCCGGCCGCGAGCGTGAACGTCGCCACGCCGGGCAGATCGAGTCCACTGGCACCGCCCGAGCGACGCTCGGGTTCGCGCGGTTCGCGTAGGACCAAAGCGGCGAGAGCGATCGTGACCGCGGCAATCGGGAGGTTGACGAAGAAGATCCACCGCCAGGAGAGCCCCTGCGTGAGCAGTCCGCCCAGGAGCGGACCGGTGGCCGCGGCGGCGGCGGAGGTGGCGCCCCAGACGCCGAAGGCAGTGCCGCGGGCGGCGCCCCGATAGGTCGTGCTGAGCAGCGCGAGGGTCATCGCGAGCATCGCCGCCGCGCCGGCGCCCTGCACGGCTCGGGCGGCGATCAAGACCGGCGACGAGGGCGCCAGGCCGCACGCCAGCGACGCGAGGGCGAAGACGACCAGGCCGGCGAGGTAGATGCGCTGGCGCCCGAGGCGATCGGCCAGCGAGCCGACGCCGAGCAACAGCGCCGCGAGCGCCAGTGCGTAGGCATCGATCACCCACTGCAGGCCTGAGAAGCCGGCGTGCAGCTCAGAGGCCATGTTCGGCAACGCGACGGTGACGATGGTGACGTCGACCAGGAGCATGAACGTCCCCAGGCAGATGGCCGTCAGCGGCGCCCACGTGTTGGACAGCAACTTGGAGAGAATCATGCACTGATGGTTGGCCAGCCGCGGCCTGCGGCCAAGCAGATCGCACGATCTCGTAGATTCCCTCCATCATTCACCGCTATGGCGCAGGAAGTCCTCAGGATCGATCGACTGGATCGCCAGCTCATCTACGCGCTGCAGATCGACGGGCGCGCGAGCTTCCGGCGTCTCGCCGCCGTGCTCGGCGCCTCCGAGCAGACCGTCGCACGGCGTTACCGGCGCCTGCGCGAGGCCGGCGCGATACGCGTCGTCGTGATGCCCAACCCTGCGCGCTTCGAGCACTACTGGGCCACGCGGGTACGGGTGCGACCGCCGGCCGCCGTCGCGTTCGCCGAGGCGATCGCCCGCCGCGACGACGTCGCGTGGGTCGGACTGATCGCCGGCGGCACCGAGGTCACCTTCGTGGCGCGCGCCCGGACGGTCGCCGAGCGCGACGCGCTGCTGCTCGAGCGCCTTCCACGTTCCCAGCAGGTGCTCGACGTCAGCGCCGCCGCGGTGCTGCACCGCTTCACCGGCGGGCCCGACAGCGAATGGCAAGGGCTTGCGGACCGACTTGACGACGCGCAGATCGCCGCGCTGACCCGACCGCCATGCCGGCCGGGTGCCGGCGCCGACCCGCTCCCTCAGGATGAGCCGCTGCTTGCCGCGTTGGCTCGCGACGGCCGCGCCAGCTACGCCGCACTGGCCGTCGAGACCGGCGACAACGAGGCGCGCGTCTCCCGCCGCGTGGACGCACTGCTCTCCGGCAGCGCACTGATCGTCGACCTCGAGGTCGCCAGCGCCCTGCTTGGGTTCCCGCTCAGCGCATGGCTGTGGCTCACCGTGCCGCCCGCCGAGCTCGACGCCGTGGGGCGCACGATCATCGCTCATCCCGAGGTGCCGTTCGCCGGGGCAATCTCTGGGCCCGCGAACCTCGTTGCCTCGCTGATCGCCCGCGACACCGGCGACCTCTATCGCTATCTCACCCAACGGATCGGCGCCATCGCCGCCATCCACGCAGTCGAGGTCGCCCCGATCCTGCGCCGGTTCAAACACGCAGGCACCCTCATGGACGGCCTACGGCTCCCCGAACCCTCCTGATCCGACGTCCGAAGCCCCAGCAGGCGGGCCTCTACCCCCCGGCACTGCTCCCCGGTCGGACCGTCCGCTCAGAGCGGTCCGCGTCAGCTCAGCGGGGCGGCTGCGTCCGGCGCGTCGAGCGCGGGACGTGCGGCCGCTCGGCCAGCGCGCTGAGGCCGGCGGACGCGCAGGTACTCAGCCAGGTAGTAGGAGCCGATGACGAACGCGGCAGCCAGCACCTGAGCGGCAAGTGTCTCGAAGGTGGGAAACAGCGCGAACCACGTGCCCATCCATCCGGGGACCGCAAGGGCGACGGTCGTCACCGGAAGCCACCCGGCCAGCTGCATCTCCTGAACGCCCTCGCCGACCATCACCACCAACACGAACCCCAGCAGGATCCCGGTGGCGACGAGCATCCGTCTATACGGCAGCCGCGCGTTGGCCCAGAAGGTCACCAGCCCCACCAGCAACGTCATCGCCGCTCCCAGCGCGACGCCCTGCAGCACCACCGAGGAGCCCGCCTTCAGCCGCAGGCTCTGCAGGAACAGCACGACCTCAAAGCCCTCGCGATAGACGGCGGTGAACCCCAGAAGCGCAAAGCCGACCACCACACCACGCCGCGACGAGCCGGAAAGCCCATCCAGCAACGCCCGGCGGCGGCGATGGTGGTGACTCATCCAGCCCGTCCAATAGACGCGATGAAAGAACCAGTTCATGACGACCATCAACACCACCACCGCAAGCAGCCCGGTCGCCGCCTGCACATCCAGCCCGCCGCCCCCCAGCTCCCCCAGCACCCAGACCGCGACAAACCACGTCGCCACCGTGGCCAGCAACGACACACCGGCGCCCACCGCCACCGGACGACGCATCGCCGCATTGCTCCCGCGCAACCCGGCCATTACCGCCGCCAGCACAAGGATCGCCTCGAGCCCTTCTCGCAGCACCAGCACCCCGGAATCGAAGATCACCGTGCCATGACCCAACGCCCCGGGACGAACCTCAGTCGGATCCGGAACACCGCCCGACGTCGTTAACGCCAGGTACAACAACACGGCGACACCGAGCAGCCCGAGCGACCACGCAGTCACCCGCGGCGCAGGCACCCGTCCCAGTGCACCTCTATCCAGCCAATCTGGCATGTATTAGGCAACCCTAATAGATGCTGCGCGGCGGCCGCGCCGATACGCCCGTCCGCCCTTCGGCGAAGCCAGGACACCCAACGATGAGCTCGTCGCCCGAAGCGGACATCTGCTGCTTTGCGGCCCACCACGCGGCCCCCGCGACTGTTGCATCTCGTCCCAGGCGAAGGCCGCCCACGTGCAGTCGCGGACGCTCGCATCCACGCGATGGGAGCAGCGGCAGGCCGCCGGCCGCGCTACGCGAGGCCACTTTCGATTGTCGTCCAGCCCAGGTGTCTGGCCGCGTCTGCCACGCCTCCCTTCAGCCTGAACGCGGGAGCGACGCCTGCGAGGCGTCGACGGCCTAACGATTCGATTTGCAGGTGTGTCCCAAACGGGTTTCCTTCCGTACCGAGCGTCCGCTGGGCGCGGTGGTCGACCGGCCCTCGGTGTGGTCTGGCCGATGAAGTTTCCGCGCCGTGTTGGTCTGGACGCCGCATACCGGCTCACGCAAGGCTGACGCCATGCGGAAACTGACCTATGCCATGAACCTGAGCCTGGACGGCTACATCGCCGCGGCCGGCGACGACCTCGGCTGGAGCGTGCCGAGCGACGAGCTGTTTCAGTGGTGGTCTGACCGGGTGGGCGCGACGGGCCTGGCGCTGTACGGGCGCAAACTGTGGGAGACGATGAGCTCGCACTGGCCGACCGCTCACCAGCAGCCTGGCGCCACACCGGCGCAGATCGAGTTCGCCCGCCGCTGGCTGGACATGCCGAAGGTGGTGTTCTCCTCGACGACCAGCGCGGTCGACTGCAACGCCCGCCTGGTCACCGGCGACGCTGTCAGCGAGATCACCCGGCTCAAGGCCGAGGATGGCGGCCCCATGGACATCGGCGGCGCCACCCTCGCCGCGGCGGCCATGCGGGCCGGGCTCATCGACGAGTACGCGATCGTCACCCACCCGGTCCTGGTGGGCGGCGGCACGCC
>DATBKW010000018.1:0-2306 GCA_036555665.1 Solirubrobacteraceae bacterium
TCGGTCTGGCCGACGATGGCCACCGTCTCGGGCAGGTGGGCCTCGACCACCTCCGCGGGCATCCGCCCCGGGCCGTCGTGCACAACGAGGTCGCCGAGCGCTTCGAGGCGCGCGCGTGTCGGCGCGTCGAGCATGAGGTCCATGGTGCGCGGGCGCGGGTCAACCAGGATCGTCGCCATCCGCGCATTGTCGATCCCGACGCGAGCAGCGGGTAACAGTCGCGGCCTACACTGCTCGCGCCGTGGCTCTCGACGACACGCTGAACCACCGGTCGACACCGGGGCACGGGCAGGTGTTCCTCGGTACCGCCGGCGGCCCGCCTCCGGGCGCCGGCGAGCAGCTGTTGCGCGTCTACCGGCTCAGCGAGCCCGCGCTGGCCGAGATGCCGCTCGAGGCGCTGCTCAACGAGCTGCTCGTGCGCACCAAGGAGATCCTCGGCGTCGACACCGTCGCGATCCTGCTGCTCGACGACGCCGCCGACGAGCTTGTCGCGCGCGCCGCCAAGGGCCTCGAGGAGGAGGTCGAGCGCGGCGTGCGCATCCCGATCGGAGGCGGCTTCGCCGGGCGGATCGCCGCCGAGCGCACGCCCATCTACATCGCCGACGTCAACCACGCCGAGGTCCTCAACCCAATCCTGCGCCAGAAGGGCATCCGCTCGCTCCTCGGCGTGCCGCTGATCATCGACGGCCGAGCGATCGGCGTGCTCCACGTGGGCACCTTGACCCCGCGCGAGTTCACCAACGACAACGCCGCCCTGCTGCAGGTCGTGGCGCAGCGCGCTGCCCCCGCCATCGAGCGCGCGCGCCTGTACGAGGCGCTCGATCGCGAGCACCGCAACGCCGTGGCCCTGCAGCGCAGCCTGCTGCCCGAGGGCGTTCCCGACATCGTCGGCGTCGATATCGCCGTGCGCTACCTGCCCGCGCGCGACGAGGTCGGCGGCGACTGGTACGACGTCATCGACCTGCCCGGCGGGCTCGTGGGCGTCGCGATCGGCGACGTCGCGGGGCACGGCATCCGTGCCGCCGCGCTGATGGGTCAGCTTCGCACCGCGCTGCGCGCGTACGCGCTCGACGGCTATCCGCCCGGCGAGGCGCTCAAGCGACTGGACCGCCTGCTGAACACCATCCGCGGCGAGGGCATGGCCACCGCCGCCTACGCCGTCCTCGATCCCCTGACCGGCGCACTGCGCGTCGCCAGCGCGGGCCACCCGCCGCCCGTCGTGGTGTCGAGCGCCGGTGAGGCGCGCATCCTCGACACGACTCCGGCGCCGCCGCTGGGCACCCTGCCCTTCGGCAGCTACCTCGAGACCGAGACGACCGTGGCGCCCGGCGAGGCGCTGATGCTGTACACGGACGGCCTGATCGAGCGGCGGCGCGAATCGCTCAGCGACGGCATTGAGCGCCTGCGCGTGTACGCCGGCGCCACCGGCTCGGCCGATGCGCTGTGCGAGCGCGTCCTGCGGCGCCTGGTCCCGCGCGAAGGAGCCGACGACGACGTGGCGATGGTCGTGTTGCGCAACCTGCCGATCACGCCTGAGATCCTCGTTCGCTTCGCGGCGACGCCGACGGTGCTCGTGCAGGTCCGGCAGGTCCTGCGCCGGTGGCTGCATGGATGTGGCGTAGGGCCGCCCGACGCCGCCGCCCTGACCCTCGCCTGCGGCGAGGCGTGCGCCAACGCGATCGAGCACGCCTACGGGCCCGGGCCCGCGTTCTTCGAGCTCGAGGCCGTGTACGCCGACGGCGTGGTCACTCTGACGGTTCGCGACTCCGGAGCCTGGCGACCCTCCCGCGGCGACCTCGAGCGCGGCCGCGGCCTGATGATGATCGAGGCGACGATGGACAAGGTCGACGTGCACGCCACCGACGCGGGCACGGAGATCGTGATGAGCCGAAGGGTGAGGTCGTGACGCTGCCGCTCGCCGACATCCACTTCGAGTCCGTGGACGACGCCGTGATCGCGCACATCCACGGCGAGGTCGACATGTCCAATGCCGAGCAGCTCGGCGCGGCGCTCGGCAGCCAGGTGCCGACGGACGCCCGTGCGCTCGTCCTCGACCTGACGGGCGTCGGCTATCTCGACAGCGCGGGGATCCGGATGATCTACAACCTGCGCAACCGGCTCGACGATCGCGGGCACCAGCTCACGCTGGTCCTCGGGCCCGAAGCCGCGATTGCCGAGACGCTGCGCATCGCCGGGGTCACGCGGTCGGTCGCCGCCGTCGAGACCGTCGAAGCGGCGCTCGACAGTCTCGAGGCCTGATCTTCACCTTGCTCGCCGGATGCGCCGACGGGTTCCCCAACGGGGCG
>DATBKW010000019.1:0-16766 GCA_036555665.1 Solirubrobacteraceae bacterium
TGACGCCCCAGACGTCGTGGAAGTCGTACGAGAGCCCGAAAACCCGCTCGAGGACGCCCGGGAACGTCGCGACGAAGCTGCCCAGCACGACCCAGAACATCGTCATGATCGTCGCGATCCAAAGGCCGGTGTTCCCCCACGGGACGCGGTAGGGCCGGTACACGTGGCCGTGCGTGTAGCGCAGCTTGATCGCGGTGGGGAAGATCCACAGATACGAGATCAGCGTCGTCGAGATCGCGATGTCGAGCACGACGACGAACTTCGCGTTCTCGCCGCCGTTGAACGCGGCGACCGCGATGATCATGAAGATGCTCGAGGCGATGCCCGACATCGTGTTGACGCGGACCGGTGTGCCGAACCGGCGGTTGAAGACGCCGAAGAAGCCCGGAAAGGCGCCGTCGTAGGCGGCCACCGCGAGGATCCGGTCCGAGCCGATCATCCAGACCGCGCCCGAGGTCAGCAGCGTGCCGATGAAGCAGATCGCCATCACGCCGAGCATGAAGCTCTGCGCGCCGCCGTAGACGCTGAACGTCTCGGTCACCGCGTCGAGGAAGCCGCCGATGCCGGTGACCTTCTCGCCCGGCAGCACCAGGAGGATCGCGAAGATCGGGATTGCGTACAGCAGGACGCCCGTGATGCCGCTGCGGATGATCGAGACGGGCACGTCCTTCTGCGGGTTGTCCATCTCCTCCGCCGCGCCGTTCTGCAGCTCGAAGCCGACATAGTTGAAGAGCAGCAGCGGGACGAGGGCGAAGAAGATCGCTCCCGTGGGCTTGAGGTCGCTGGCCGGGAAGCCGGCCACGCCGTGGTCGAAGGCGTAGATGATCGTCGTCAGCGTGAAGAAGCCCAGGACGATCACGCGCATGAGCGCGCCGACGTTGGGGATCCACTTGCCCTTCTTGAGCGAGACGATCGCGACCCCGATCGACAGCCAGATGAAGGCCAGCTTGAAGACGTAGTCGCCGACCGAGCCGGAGCTGATCTTGAAGATGTTGTCGTTCCACGCCTCGGTGGCGAGGAACGCGAGCGAGCCGCCGACCCAGAGCGGGTTGGTGACCCAGTAGAGGACTGCCGCGATGGCGCCCTGAAAGCGGCCGAAAGCCATCTTCGCCCATTCGTAGGGGCCGCCCTCCTGCGTGAAGGCGCTGCCGATCTCGGCCATCGCCAAGGCGTAGGGGAGGACGAAGAGGATGGCGAGGACGATCAGCCAGGTGAAGCCCTGTGCCCCGTTGGAGGCCACCGTCCCCAGCGTGTCGAGCCCCACGAGCGCGCAGACGGTGAAACCGATCATGTCGATGCGCCGCAGCGACTTGACCAGCTTGCTCTTCTCCTCCAGTGCGAGCTGCGTCGTCTCCTCGACGTACTCGCGCGTCGCAGCCTGGTCCACGAGATCCCTCCTTCTCCGAGATGCCGGCGCGCGGCAGCCTACGCCCTGACCGCGAGCCGCCACACCCGCCTGATCGTCGAAATCGGCGTCGCGCGCGTGGACGGTTAGTCGAAACCGAGCGCCGTGCGTGCGCGGAGCGCGGCTTCCAGGCGCTCCAACGCGTGGCGCACCGCGGCCTCGGTCCCGTCGTCGATCCCGCCCTCGAGGGCCCTGCGGGCGGCGGCCTGCACGCCGGCGTGCAGCTCGCCCAGCTCGGCCAGGCGCGCACCGATGTCGGCGCGCGGCGTCCACGGCGCGAGCTCGGCGAGCGCAGCGGTGAACGCGGCATCGAGCTGCAGCGCGGCCTCGCGGCGCCGGCCGGCGTCGATGTCCTGGCGCGCGCGCAGCGCGAGCTCCTCACAGGCCAGGGCGGCGTCGCGCCCGCCCAGCAGCGCGGCGAGCCGCTCCTGCGGGCGCAGCGCTGCCGAGCGCCGCGCAGCGAGGCGCGGGGCGGGCAGCTCGAGCGCCTGGCGCCAGCGGCCGTCGGCCACCTGCTCGCCCTCGCCGAAGCCGACACGCACGACGACGGCCTGCTCGCGGCGCACCTCGCGCGCGTGGGCGTCGGCGGTGGCCACGCGATACAGGTGCAGCACGCGGTTCAGCACGGCGACCGCCGCGTCCGCCTCGCTCTCGCCCGCCTCGCGCAGCCAGCGCTCGGCCGCGACCGCGCCGTCGAGCGCGCGCGCGGTCACCAGCGTGGCGCGGCCGGTCGTCACCGGCGCGGGCGTCGGTGTAGCCGCCTTGGGCCGGCGGCCGCGCAGCCAGCGACGCTCAGGCGCGCCGAGCGTGGCGATGACCAGCACGTGCTCGAGCTCGCCGGCGTGCCCGCGCACGACGTAGCGTCCGTCCGGCGGTCCGAGCGCCCACGGGAACTCGAGCTGGACGAAGCCGAACACGTGCTACTTCCGCCGAGTCCTTCGCCGCTGCCCGCGGCGCAGTCGGCGCCTGGCAGCGTCCTCGGGCTTGCCCTTGCCGCCGGCAAGGGCTGCGCCCTGCGTCCTTGCCAGGCATCCGCCTGCATCCGCGGGCAGCGGCACAGGACTCACCGGAAGCAGCACTTGCTACTCGCCGACGTGGGCCTTGCTGGCCCGCTTGGGGACCTTGATCGCGTACTTCGACGGGCCGATCGGGACGGCCGGGTTCTCGATCTCGCCCAGGCGCTTCATCAGCCGCGTCCACTGCCCGGGCTTGAGGGCGCCGTTGAGCTGCGAGCCCAGCTTGCCTTCGCCGAACAGCGGCTGGAAGCCGACGTGGATGTGGTCGTTGTGGTCGGGCAGCGCGAGCGTGTTGTCGGCCCCGTCGAAGGTCATCAGGGAGATGATCTGGTGGGGCTTCATCGCGCCCTGCAGCGTGAGCAGGCGACGGATCGTGATGTCCGTGATCGAGCCGGGGCCCTGGTGGCCGAGGATCGGGATGCCGTTGATCTGGGCGATGTCGACGGCGTTGCCGGAGCTGTGCTCGGAGACGTTGCCCGAGGTCGTCAGGTAGCTGTGGCCGCAGTGCAGAGCGGTGACCGTCGGCTTCAGGCCGCTGGCCGAGAGGAACTCCAGGGTCGCCAGCACGCGGCGGTCGATCCCGCCGGCCTTGATGTCGCGCCGCCCGCAGTCGTAGATCTGGATGCCCGGATCGGTGAGGACGCGGTGCTGCAGCGCCTCCTTGCTCATGAGCAGGATCTGGCCGATCGACGGGTTCTTGGAGTCCGGGCCCCAGAACGGGTTCTTGCCCGCCGCGCGGTAGATCGCCGTCGACTCGAGCAGCTTCCAGCCGTCGAGGATCGGCTTGGGGTCGATGCGCGGCGCGCCGCGGCCCGCCGGGCGGATCTCGAAGAGCATGTGCGGCGCCATCTTCTGCTCGGTGCGGCCGATGCGCCCGAGGATGGTGCCGGCGATGACCTTGCTGCCGGGCTTGAGCTTCTTGAGCACGACGTCGGAGCGCTTGAGGCCGTAGACACCGGTGAAGTAGGACTTGAAGGTCGTGTAGCCGGGGATGACGCTTCCCGCGTTGAGCAGCTGCTCCTCGCCGCCGGCCTTGTAGGCGCTCGGGCGGCCCGGGTTGGCGAAGACGCGCTCCTTGGCGACGTCGGGCGCGGCGGCCTGGGCGGCGCTCGTCGCGGCGGCGGTGGCGGTTGGCGCGGCGGTCGCGGCCGGCTTCGTGGTGACCTGCTTGCCGGCGCTCGCCGGGGCGGTCGGCTTGGGGTCCTTCTTGGGCTTGGTGAGGTGCAGCTCCTTGTTGACCTGTGCCTTGGAGACGGTCTTCTCCTTGGGCACCGGGTAGGCGAGCGCGAGCTTCTTGAGGTGGGCGTAGGTGTAGGTGTTGCCGTAGACGTCGCGCAGCTGGATGAACTTGCCCAGGCGCTTGGTCCAGCCCATCCGGATGATCTTGCCGTCCTGGACGGCGATGACCGGCGAGCCGGGCTTGGCGAAGATGTTGATGCCGCGGCGCGTGCTCGAGGAGGTGACGGGCACCGCGGCGTTGCCGTGCTTGATGCGCTTGTGGACGTCGCGCTCGCTGATGTCGTCGGCGTAGCGGGCCTTGGCGTAGACGGGGAAGTGGCCCTGCGTCAGGCCGGTGAGCGAGCCGACGAGGTCGGCGGGCAGGCCGCCGATCAGGCGCGCGCGCATGAGGACCGAGTCGACGTACCAGTCGGCGTGGTTGTAGGCGAAGATCGCCTGGCGGACGTCCTGGTCGGCCCGCGCGGCCTTCAGGTAGCGCGCGGCGCCGAAGATCGCGTCGACCGGGTTGTACGGATCCTTCTTGCCGTCGTGGTTGGCGTCGACGCCCCAGCGCTTCCACGTGGAGGGGAGGAACTGCATCCAGCCCACGGCGCCGGCGGTCGAGACGTTGAGGTTGCGCCCGTAGTCGGTCTCGATCTCGTTGATCGCCGCCAGGACCTCCCAGCGCACGCCGTACTCGATGCCCGCAGCCTGGTAGATCGGCAGCAGGAACGGCGGGATGCGGAACTTGTCGATGAAGAAGTTCGGCACGCCGATCGGCGCGGGCCCGGGCAGCGCCTCGGACAGCGTCGGGTTCGCCGTCGTGGGCACGCCGTCGGGCTTGCGCAGCCCGGTGGTCTGCTCGACCTTGTCCGCGGTGTCCTTGACCTTCTTCTTTGCAGCCTCGACCGGAGCTTGAGCCTTCCCGGCCTTGCCGCTCGTGACCTGCTGGACCTGCTGGCCGGCCTTGGGTTCCTCCGTCGGCTTGTCGGGCGAGCCGGCGGTGGCGCTCGTGTCCTTGGGCGCCTTCGTCTTCGTGGCGGGCGCGGAATCCGAGCCGGACTTCGCGGCGGAGCCGGAGTCGGACTTCGACGGCTGCTTGGACTGCTTCGAGGACTTCTGGCCGGGCGGCTTGACCTGGACCTGCACGGGCGCGGCGCTCTGCTGCTGCTGCGGCTGGGGCTGCTGGGGCGTGATGTCCTGGACGGCGACGATCGGGGCGGTGACGCCCGGGATCTTGATCTGGTCGACCGGCGTGCCCGGCGGCACGTCGACCGTCACCGTGACCTGGGCGCCGCCGAGGAGGGTCACCAGCAGCGTGCGCTGTTCGGCCGAGGCAGGCATGGTCGCCGCCCCGAAGCCCGCGAGCAGCAATCCCGCGGTGGCCAACCCGATGAGCAGCTTGCGCTTGTGCATGCGAAGAAGCGACGCCCTGCGGGCGCCGCCGGCCGGCGTGACCCTAGCATGGGGCATTCTGCCGGTGCGTCGGACGTTTTTGGCTCTCTTGGCGGGCAACGGGACTCTGGAGACGTGCGGTGTGACCGGGGTGATCGGCCGAACCCCCTGGCCGCTTGACTACTTAGACGCATGTCTCGGCAGAAACATGCGCGTTTTCATGCCCAGATACGGCCCGCGGTAGTCAGACTCACCTTCAGGTAGAGCGTTAGATATGTGTCCGTGCGTGCCGAATCGTGCGATTCTGGCGCGTGTCGATGAGAGCCGCCTGAGAGCCCTGTCAATTCGGTGCGGGCGGGGCGATCTGCAGTAGCGTTTGCGCCATGGCTGAGGACACCGGCGGCGACGGTCTGCGCGAGCGCCTGGCTCGGACGGGCGAAGACGCCCTGGGCAAGATCGCCCAGGATCTGCTCGAGAACCCGATCATCAACGGCGCGATCGCCCGAGCCTTCGAGGCGCGCGAGAAGGCCGCCCAGGCGCAGGAGGTCGCCTTCGGGGCGCTCAACATTCCCTCGGCGGCCGACATGGAGCGCCTGACGCGGCGCGTACGTTCGCTCTCCCAGCGCCTCGAGGGCATCGAGGACGGCGTCGACCGCCTCGACGAGCGCCTGGCGGGCCTGCAGGGAAGCGGCGCGCTCGACGAACGCCTCGACGCGATCGAGTCCGGCCTCGATGCCATCACCAAGGAGCTGGCCGCGATGCGCAAGGCGCTGCCGAAGGAGCCGGCGGCGAAGCGCGTCGGCGCGGTGAAGGACACGCCTCACGCGGGGTGAGGCGCGCTGGGCGCCAGCGCCGGCAGCGCGCCGCGCCCAAGACGCTCGGCGATCGCATCGGTGTCCGCGGCTCCCTCGATCGCGACCAGGCACGCCGCGGCGACGCCCGCGCGCGCCGCGGCCGTCAGCACCGCCGCGCTCTCGAGGTCAAACGCCAGCGCGTCCCACGCGGGGTCGCCGTGCGGGACGTCGGCGGAGGCGATGACGCCGGTGTGGTCGGCCTCCAGGGCGCCGACCAGCACCCCATCGGGCTCGACGCGCGCGCCTGCGCCGAGCGCGCGGCTTGCGCCGTCGGCGGCCATCACGGCCGTGGCCGCAACGAGCTCGCCCGCGCGCAGGGTGCCGTCGACCGCCCAGGCTCGCCCGATCCTCACCGCGCGGCGCAGGCCCAGCGCCTGCAGTTCGCTCACCACGATCGCGGCGCTCGGGCCGCCGATGCCCGTGCTCTGGACCGTGAGCGGCGCTCCGTCCAGTGCGATGCCCGAGTAGCCCCACAGGCCGCGTTGGTGGTTGAACATCTTCGGCGTCGCGCCGAAGAGCACGCGCGTCAGCGCCAGCGCCTGGCCGGGATCGTCGGGAAGCAGCGCGCGCTCGGCGAGGTCGGCCGTTGGATGCAGATGCGTCACGGGGCGCGAGGATAGACTCGCTTCACCGTGGCCAAGAAGGACAGCGAAAAGAAGAAGAAGAGCGCGTCGGAGGGAAGGAAGCGCGCGTCGGCCGAGAAGGGCGCGGCGGGGGAGAAGGCCGCGTCGACTGAGGAGGGCGTGTCGGCCGAGAGGGCCGCGTTGGCCGACAAGGGGTCGTCGCGCGGCGACGCCGTACGAGCGGCCGCGGCACAGGCGATCGAGGCCGCGGGGCAGGCGGGCTTCACGCGCGAGCGCGCGCAGCAGCTCGCCGACGAGCTCGTCAGCGCTGCGGGCCGCGTCCGCGAAACGCTCGAGGACCTGCGGCCGGCCGGCTCCGACGAGCTGCGTGGGTTGCGCAATCGCATCGCCGCGCTCGAGGAGCGCGTGGCGAAGCTGGAGCGCGGGCCGCAGCGGCCACCCGCGCGCAGGCGCAACCGCGCGAAGGGCGCGGCTGCCGGCGCGCCCGCGAAGTCGCCGACGGAGCAGCCCGCCGAGTCGCCCGCGGAGCCGCCGGCCGAGCGCGCCGCGAAGCCGCCTGAACGGCCCGCCGCGGAGCCGCCGGCCGCGCCCGCAGCGGAGCCGCCGGCCGCGCCCGCAGCGGCGCCGGCTGCGCCGCCCCCGGGTGAGCCGCCGACGAGGCATCCCGTCAGGCCTCCCGAGCCGCCCGCAGCGCCGCGCTCGTCCTGACCGCGGGCCGCGGTGGCCGGGCCACGAGTTCTCATCACCGGCGCGGCCAATCCGCTCGGCGCGCGATCCGAATGTCGAGCGCGGGTCCAGCAGAAGGTGTACGACAGCCTCGTCAACGGAGAAGGAGGGTCGTGATGGCAGATCCGTTCAGGTCGCGGCAGGAGTTCCGGGAGGTGATGGACCAGATCTTCGAGATGATGAGCTCGGACCCCGACATGGGGCCCAAGCTGCGCGACGCCGACGTCCCGCAGCGTTTCGAGTTCTCCGACGTCGACATGGTCGTCAACATCCGCGCCGGGTCGGGGGATGAGGAGGGCAACCTCCACTGGGTGTGGACCGACGACGTGGATTGGGAGCCCAAGGTCAAGATGACGATGAGCTCCGAGACGGCCAACAAGTACTTCCAGGGCAAGGAAAACGTGCCGATCGCCATCGCCCGCCGGCGCATCAAGGCGGGGGGCGACGTCAAGGCGGCGCTCCAGCTGATCCCGATCACGAAGCCCGTCTACGCCCGCTACTCGAAGCTGGTCTCCGAGGAGTATCCGCACCTGAAGGTTTGAGGCGCGACGTTTGACGTTGACAGCCATTGGCGCGCGGGCATATGACTCTCCCACCGACCAAGGCAAAAGGCCGAAGAGTGGGTGGCTCGCCACCCGCAAGGTGCCGCCCCAGAGCGGACGAGCGCCATCGGCCGACGTCGCGGGACGTTAAGCCCGCGAGCGGCGGGACCCTCGTCATCGAGGTCCCGCCGCTGATTTTGTGGGGAGGGGCAGCGGGTCCGTGACCGACGCCGTGTCGCGCACCGAGGCGGCCCGCCGCGCGGGCGTGACGCCGCCGACGCTGCGCCGCTGGGCGCAGGAGGGCCTGGTGCCCCAACTGCGCAACGGCGAGTGGACCCCGGCGGCGGTGGCGCAGGCGCGCATCGTCGCCCGCCTGCGCCGGCGCGGGCACTCGATCGACGAGATCCGCGCGGCCACCGAGAGCGGACTGCTGGCGTTCGGCTTCATCGACGAGCTGCTGCCCGAGCACGATCCGCACCACACGCTGCACGAAGCGGCCAGGCTGACCGGCCTCGAGCCCGCCCTGATCGAGCGCCTCTTCCTCTCGATGGGCTTCAGCGCGGCGGCGACCGAACGGCTCTCCGACGACGACGTCGAGCTGCTGCGCTACGTCGCCGGCGTCCTCGGCGCGGGCTTCCCGCTCGTCGCGCTGCTGCAGCTGGTGCGCGTGTACGGCCAAGCGCTCGCGCAGATGGCCGACGCCGAGGTCCGCCTCTTTCACCTTTACGTCCACGAGCCGCTGATGCGCGCCGGAGTGCCCGGCGTCGAGATGGCCGAGGAGATGCAGGGCCTGGCAAGCGAGGTGCTCCCGCTGGCGGCGCCGATCATGACCCACGTGCACCAGCGCTTGCTGGCCCACTTCGTCGAGCAGGACATCGTCGGCCACATGGAGTCAGAGCTCGAGGACGGCTCGTCCGACCTCGGGCGGATGCGCGTCGCGATCGCCTTCGCCGACCTGGCGGGCTACACGCAGCTGACCGAGGAGGAGGGTGAGGAAGAGGCGGTGAGCGCCGTGGAGCGCTTCATCGAGGCCGTCGGGGTCACGCTGCCCGACGACGCGCGCGTGATCAAGACGATCGGCGACGAGGTGATGATCGTCGGCTCCGACGCCGCCGCGTTGGTGGACTGGGCGGTCGGGTTCCAGACGATGGTCGCCGACGAGCGGCCGCTTCCGCGCATCGGCATCCACTATGGGCTCACGCTCTATCGCGACGGCGACTACTACGGCCGCGAGGTCAACCAGGCCTCGCGGGTGGCCGCCCGCGCGGCCGGCGGCGAGGTCGTCGTCACTCGCGACGTCGTCGAGCTGGCCGGGCCGCACCTGGAGTTCGAACGCATCGGCGAGGTGCGCCTGAAGGGCTTCACCGACGCGACCGAGCTCTTCGTCGCACGAGCCGCCGACGACGATGACTGACGAGCTGCTCGCGCGCGTGCGCGCCACCGGGCTGCTGCCGGCAGGCGCCGACGTGCTCGTGCTGCTGTCAGGCGGCCGCGACTCGGTCTGCCTGCTCGACGTTGCGCTGGCGCTGGACTGCGCCGTTCGCGCGCTGCACGTCAACTATGGGCTGCGCGCGGAGGCCGACGCCGACGAGGCGCACTGCCGCGAGCTCTGCGCGCGCCTCGACGTCGACCTCGTCGTCCACGAGGCATCGCGACCCGACGACGCCACCGGCAACCTTCAGGCCTGGGCGCGCGACGTCCGCTACGGCGCGGCCGCAGAGGTCGCGGGCGCCGGACTCATCGCGGTCGCCCACACCGCCTCCGACCAGGCCGAGACGATCCTCTACCGCCTGGCCTCTTCGCCGGGGCGCCGGGCGCTGCTCGGCATGGCCCCGCGCTCGGGCAGGCTCGTGCGTCCGCTGCTCGGCGTGACCCGAGAGGAGACCGGCGCGTGGTGCCGCGCCCACGGGCTGGCCTGGCGCGACGACGTCACCAACGCCTCCGACGAGTACGCGCGCGGCCGCGTGCGCCACGGGCTGCTCCCGGCGCTCGAGGCCGTCGACCCGCGCGCCGCCGCGAACGTCGTGCGGACCGCGCAGCTCCTGCGCGACGAGGCCGAGGTGCTCGACGTCGTCGTCGACACCGCGCTGGCCGGGCGCGACCGCATCGCGCTCGAGCACCTCGCCGCGCTCCCGCTCGCGCTGGCGCGGCTCGTCGTCCGCCGCCTGGCCGAGCGGGCCACCGGCGCGCTGTGCGCGCGCGCCGCCGCGCGGCTCGATGACATCGTCGGTCTCGGCGAGGCCGGCGCTCTCGACGTCGGCGACGGCGCGCGGGCGGTCGTGCAGAGCGGCGTGCTGCGCTTCGAACGCACGCCGCCGCTCCCCGCCCGCCCCGTGGATGAATCAGCCATCTAGTGGGCCTTCTCGCACGTTGCACCGGAAATCGGCGCCACGTCACGAGAAGACCCACTAGGGCCGGTTCCCGAGCGCGGCGACGCTGCCCGTGCGCAGAAAGACCTGCGTGTGCTCGGCGAGCTCGGCCGGCGGCGGCCACGGCGGCGCCGGCACGCCCGCCGGCAGCTTGGGCCGCGTCGCCGGCGGCGCCGGCAGGACCTCCGAGCTCTGCAGGATGTCGCTCGTCTTCGGGTCGATGATCACGCGCAGCTCGTCGCCGAAGTCGGGCAGCCGCAGCGCGACGCCGACGCCGCGGCGCCCCGCCGCATCGGTGACGTCGCCGAGCGAACGCGCGCCGGGGCGGCTACTCAGCACGCCGAACAGCGCCTGACGCTGGGCACCGGTGACGTTGCCCAGCGCGAGCAGCGTCACCGCGCTGCGGCTGACCTCGGAGTCGACGACGCCCGGGGCCCAGTGCGGAGGCGAGCTCGGGCGATGAGGCATCCATCGCCCGTCGCGGATCGCGGCCTCCAGTAGCCGGCCGGCTGCCGCGGCGTCGTCGGGGATCGCCGCGAACGGCACGCGCGCCAGCGGGCCGTCGCCGTAGCGGAAGTCGCCGTCGTAGGCCTTGACGATCGCGCCGGCCCCGCCGGCCGCCCTGCTCAGCGCGGCGCTCGGCGGGGCGGCCCAGGTCGCCGTGCCCCGCGGCGCGACGGTCCGGCCCGCGAACGCGTCGGCGGTCCAGTTCTCCGACGTCTGCTCGAAGGTGACGCGCCCGCGCTCATCGCCCGCGTTGACCAGATAGACGTAGCGGTCGAGTACGCGCGTGTAGCGATAGCGGGTGGGCGCCGGCTGCTCGGCGGCGACGGCGGCCGCCGCGGCCAGGATGCCGTGAGCGTCCTGCGGCCGGGTCGACTTGCTCCCCGGCAGCGCCGCCAACGCGACGACGACCGCTGCCGCGGCAACGAGGACGGCGATGACGCGCGCCGGGCGCCGGCGCGGCCCGAGCGAGCGCGGTGCCCGCAGCTCGTCGGCCGCCGCGAGCACGCGCGCGACCTCCTCGGGGGTGGGCTCGACCTCGCGCAGCGGCGCGAGGGCGTCGCGCAGGTCGGTGTCAGTGGTCGGCATCCGGGCTCCTGTGGTCGTCCTGCATGGCGGCGCGCAGCGCATCGCGCCCGCGCGAGAGCAGCGAGCGCACGGTTCCCGGCCTGCAGCGCAGGGCGCGGGCGATCGCGTCGTCGGGCAGGTCGTGGACGTAGCGCAGGGTCAGCGCGGCGCGCTGGCGCGCCGGCAGGCCCGCGAGCAGCGCGAGCGCGCGGTCGAGACCCGCGTCGTCGGCCCCCGGCGACGGGTCGTGGCCGGCGCGTTCGGCGGCGCGCCGGCGCTCCGCCCGTCGCGCCTCGCGAAGCGCCGCGCGCACGGCGATGCGGTGCAGCCAGGCATCGAGCGCGGCCGGATCGCGCAGCGAGTCGGCCTGCCGCACGGCGGTGATGGCGACGTCCTGCGCGACGTCGGCGGCCGCCTCGGCGTCGCCGAGGACGCCCATCGCGGTGCGTCGTGCCACCCGCAGGGCGCGCACGGCCACGCGGTCGTCCGTGAGCCTGTCCGCGTCGCTCACGGCGAGCGCGTCGGCGTGGTCGATTGTGGTCATCTCCTGCTAGGAGCCCGCGAGCAACCAGGGATGTTGCACCGGCCTATGATCCCGCCCGCATGCGCGACCCGAAGATCGGCGAGATCCTCGTCCAGCCCGACGACCTCAAGCAGCGTGTGCGTGCGCTGGGCGAGCAGGTCAGCGCCGAGTACGCCGACCGCGACCTGCTGCTTGTCGGCGTCCTCAAGGGCGCCGTGTTCTTCCTCGCCGACCTGATGCGCCACATCGAGATCCCGTGCGAGGTCGACTTCATGGCCGTGTCGTCCTACGGCTCGGCCACCGACTCCAGCGGCGTCGTGCGCATCCTCAAGGACCTCGACACGGCGATCGAGGGTCGCCACGTCCTCATCGTCGAGGACATCGTCGACTCGGGGCTGACGCTGCAATATCTCTTTCGCAACCTGGGCGCGCGCAACCCGGCGTCGCTCGAGGTCTGTGCCTTGCTGACCAAGCCCGACCGCCGCAAGGTCCAGCTTCCGATCAAGTTCGTCGGCTTTGAGATCCCCGACCGCTTCGCGATCGGCTACGGCCTGGACTTCGCCGAGCGGTACCGCAACCTGCCCTACGTCGCCGCGTTGGTCGACGTAGAGATCTGACAATCGGTAGGTCCACGTACATCCACGCGGCCTGGCCGCACGTACAGCCTGCGTGGAGGTTGCAAACCCCCTGGTAGGCTTGACTGCCCCGGCAGAGCTCTCACGTTGAGCACCCCGGGCGCCGATCAACACCCCCATGAGCCGGTTCTTCAAGAGCGCAGCGTTCCCGATCCTGATCGTGGTCGTCCTTGCGTTCTTCGTCCAGAAGCTCGTCTCGCCGCACACGAA
This sequence comes from Solirubrobacteraceae bacterium, assembly GCA_036555665.1. Taxonomy (GTDB): domain Bacteria; phylum Actinomycetota; class Thermoleophilia; order Solirubrobacterales; family Solirubrobacteraceae; genus JAOPZW01. The sequence continues at coordinate 12,549 of DATBKW010000019.1, forward strand.
CGAGCCGACGCCGTCCTATGGCGACTTCATCACGCAGCTGCAGCGCGGTGACGTCAAGACGGTCGACCTGAAGACGAAGGACAACACGATCGTCGTCAAGCTTCGCAACGGGCAGCAGTACGAGCGCGGCTTCCTGCCCGACAGCTCCGCCCAGCTCGAGAACCGCCTGGAGAAGGCCAGGGAGTCCGGGGGGCTGCAGGACTACAACGTCGAGGGCACCAAGAGCAACGGCTGGCTGTCGCTGCTGACCTACGTGCTCCCGTTCCTGATCTTCATCGGGTTCTGGATCTTCCTCATGAACCAGGTCCAGGGCGGCGGCTCGAAGGTCATGTCCTTCGGCAAGTCGCGCGCCAAGCGCCTGAGCGTCGACTCGCCGAAGATCACCTTCCGTGACGTGGCCGGGGTGGACGAGGCGGTCGAGGAGCTGCACGAGATCAAGGAGTTCCTCGAGAACCCCAAGAAGTTCCAGGCGCTGGGCGCGCGGATTCCGAAGGGCGTGCTGCTCTATGGCCCGCCGGGCACGGGCAAGACGCTCTTGGCGCGCGCGGTCGCCGGCGAGGCGGGCGTGCCGTTCTTCTCGATCTCCGGCTCGGATTTCGTGGAGATGTTCGTCGGCGTCGGCGCTTCGCGCGTGCGCGACCTCTTCGAACAGGCCAAGCAGAACTCGCCCTGCATCATCTTCATGGACGAGATCGACGCCGTCGGCCGCCATCGCGGCGCCGGCCTGGGCGGCGGTCACGACGAGCGCGAGCAGACGCTCAACCAGCTGCTGGTTGAGATGGACGGCTTTGAGATGAAGGACAACATCATCTTGATCGCCGCCACCAACCGTCCCGACATCCTCGACCCGGCGCTGCTGCGCCCGGGCCGCTTCGACCGCCAGATCGTCGTCGACCGTCCCGACCGCAAGGGCCGCTCCAAGATCCTCGAGGTCCATACGCGCGGCAAGCCGCTGGCCAAGGAGATCGATGTCGACGCGCTGGCCGGGCAGACCCCCGGCTTCACGGGCGCCGATCTGTCCAACCTGGTCAACGAGGCCGCCCTACTCGCCGCGCGCAACGGCAAGCGCGAGATCACGCAGACCGAGCTCGAAGAGGGGATCATGCGCGTGATCGCCGGCCCGGAGAAGAAGACCCGGGTCATGAGCGAGAAGGAGCGCCTGGTCACCGCTTATCACGAGATGGGCCACGCGATCGTGGGGCACTACCTCGAGCACTCCGACCCGGTCCACAAGATCTCGGTCATCAGCCGCGGCCAGGCGCTGGGCTACACGATCTCGATGCCCCAGGAGGACAAGTTCCTCACCACCAAGGCCGAGCTGACCGACAACATGGCCATGACCCTCGGCGGCCGCGCCGCCGAGGAGATCGTCTTCATGGAGATCACCACCGGCGCCTCCAACGATCTGGAGAAGGTCACCGCGACGGCCAAGCAGATGGTCATGCGCTTCGGGATGAGCGAGAAGCTCGGCCCGCGCGTGTTCGGCCACGACCACGGCCAGCCGTTCCTGGGCCGAGAGTTCTCCGCCGAGCCCGACTACTCCGACGAGATCGCCCGCGAGATCGATGACGAGATCCGCCGCATCGTCGAGGCCGCCCACCAGCGCGCCAAGGATCTTTTGACCGAGCACCGCGAGTCGCTGGGCACGATCTCTGAGATCCTGGTCAAGCGCGAGACGATCGAGAAGGAAGAGTTCGAGGCGCTGTTGGCCGGCAAGTCCGAGGAAGAGGTCTTCGGCTCCGAGACCCCGCCGCCTTCGGGCCCGCCCGTCCCCGGCGAGCCCGCCCCCGAGCGCCCGCGCGAGGCTCCGCGCCCGCTGCCGCGGCCGGGCCTGGCCGGCGGCGGCGTCGAGGCCCGCGGCCTCGACCTGCCCGAGAAGCCCGAGCTCGCCTAGGAGCGAGGCGGCCGTGGCCGTCCTCGTCGACCCGCTGCGCGAGTACCCCGACGCGGGGCTGCCGTGGACGCACTGGTGTCACATGGTCAGCGACACCGGGTTCGACGAGCTGCATGCCTTCGCCGCCCAGCTGGGGATTCCGCGCCGCCGCTTCCAGGGTGACCACTACGACCTGCACGCGGCCATGCGCGACCGCGCTCTGGCCATGGGCGCGCTCGCGGTCGCGACCGGCGAACTCGTCGCGCGCATGGCCGGGCCGCGCGGCGATCGGGCGCGGGCGCGGATCACGCGGCGGGCTTGACGCCCGCGTAGCGGCTGATTCCCAGGTTCGCCAGCCGCCGCACCAGGGCGCGCGGGCCTTCGACGGAGATCAGGCCCTCGTGCATGGCGCGCGCCAGCGTGACCTTGCCCATGTGCCACTTGGCCAGCCACTCCGAGCTGGTGGTCACCACGAGGTCCTCGTCGTAGCCGGGTGGCTTGACGCAGACCTCGGAGGCGGGCTTCTGCAGCACGACCCAGAAGCGCCGGCGCGGGCCGTCGAGCAGGTCGAAGCGGATCACCGTGCGCTGGGCGGGCAGCTCGTCTGGGTCGGCCAGGCGGCACAGCGTCCACAGCACGACGCCCGCGTCCATGTGCGGCGGGGCAAGCTCCAGCCAGCGCGCTCCCCACGCGCCGAGCGCATCGACGACGCCGATGAGCTCCTCGCCGGCCTCGGTCAGCCGGTAGCGCGAGCCGCGCCCGCCCGGGCCGGGTGTGCGCTCCACGATCCCGTGGTGTTCGAGCAGGCGCAGGCGCTCGCTGAGCAGCGTGCGCGGGATGCCGGGCGCGCCGTCCTGGATGTCGCTGAACGTCTCGCAGCCCAGCAGCAGGTTGCGCACGATGATCGGCGTCCAGCGCATGGCGAGGATCTCGCTGGCTCTGGCGATCGGGCAGTACTGGCCGTAGCTGCGCACCTCCACGGTGGCAGTGTCTCCGCGGCGGGCGCGCTTGTGAAGTCCATCTCCTGGACTGGTCACGGTCGGTCGTCGGTGCGACCGTGGTGCCATGGCAACGCGCACGACCGAACTGCTCGCCCCCGGCGACAGCGGCTACGACGAGGCTCGCAAGGTCTGGAACGGCGCGATCGATCGCCGCCCGGCGCTGATCGCGCGCTGCCGCGGGGCGGGCGACGTCGCCGCCGCACTGCACCTGGCCCGCGAGCGCGAGCTGCCGGTCGCGGTGCGCGGGGGCGGCCACGGTGTCGCCGGCCTGGCGGTCTGCGACGACGGCCTCGTCGTCGACCTCTCGCCGCTGCGCGCGATCGAGGTCGACCCGGCGCGACGTTGGGCGCGCGCCGGGGCGGGCGTTTTGTGGGGCGAGCTCGACGCGGCCACCCAGGCCCACGGGCTGGCCACCGTGGGCGGGATCGTCACCCACACCGGCATCGCCGGCCTGACCCTCGGCGGCGGAATCGGCTGGCTCATGCGCCGCCACGGGGCGACCGTCGACAACCTGCTGGCGGCCGAGGTCGTCACGGCCGACGGCGCGGTGGTGCGCGCCGCCGAGGACGAGAGCCCCGAGCTGTTGTGGGGCCTGCGTGGAGGCGGCGGCAACTTCGGTGTCGTCACGTCGTTCGAGTACCGCCTCCACGAGGTGGGGCCGACCGTCCTCGCCGGGCCGATCTACTACGACCTCGACGACGGGTCCGAGGTCCTGCGCTTCTACCGAGACTACGTCGCCGAGGCGCCCGACGAGCTGACGACGATCGTCAATCTGCGCCATGTGCCGCCGCTGGCGTTCCTGCCCGCCGAGATCCACGGGCGGCCCGCCGTCGCCGTGATCGTCTGCTACGCCGGCTCGCCCGAGCACGGCGAGGAGGTGCTGGCGCCGCTGCGGCACTTCGGGTCGCCGCTGTTCGACGCGGTGGCGCCGCGTCCCTACGTGGAGCTCCAGCAGCTCTTCGACGCAGGCCTGCCCCACGGCTGGCACTACTACTGGAAGTCGTGGGAGCTGCCGCCGCTGCGCGACGAGGCGATCGACGTGCTCGTCGAGCAGGCCGCGCGGATCACCAACCCGCGGTCGTACATCATCGTCTTCCACCTGGGAGGCGCGGTCGCGCGCGTCGGCGAGCAGGACACCGCTTACGCGCAGCGCGACGCCGCGCACAACGTGAACATCAACGCGGTCTGGCTGCCCGAGGACCCCGACCCCGCGCCTCACATCGCGTGGGCGCGCGACACGTTCGCCGCGCTCGAGCCCTTCGGCACGGGCCGGGCCTACGTCAACTTCCTCGCCGACGAGGGCCAGGACCGCGTTCGGGCCGCCTACGGGGAGGAGAAGTACCG
>DATBKW010000020.1:0-11838 GCA_036555665.1 Solirubrobacteraceae bacterium
AGCTCGTCCTTCAGGCGCTGGAGCAGCTCGACGTTGGCCGGGTCGACGCCGCGCAGCGCGGCGAGGTACACCGACACGAGGTCGCCGAGCAGCACCAGCGAGAACACGCGCTCGACCGTCGTCGTCCCGCGCGACTCGACACGGTGCACGCCCGCGGCGCCGGGACCGATCAGCCGCGCGGTCAGGTCGATGCGCTCCTTGACCCGCGGATGCGTGTCGCAGTCGTCGAGGAAGACCGCCGAGAAGCGCCCGTGGTCGCCGGAGGCGGTCCAGCCGAGGATCTCGTTGTGGTCGAGCTCGGGCAGCTCCTGCGCGTAGGCGGGCATCTTTGCGTTCTCGTTGAGCTGCGTCTTCCAGCGATAGGCGATCGAGGTGGTCAGGCCGGCGCCGGCGACGATCGGCACCGTCCCGTGCAGCTGGCGGGCCAGCCGCTTGGCCAGGCCGTCGGGCGCGCCCTCCGGGCCCCATTCGATGACGAGCTCCTCGAGGTGGTCTGCGGCGACGTCGAGCTCGGAGTTCATGCCCGGCCCGATGCCGCACAGGGCGGCGACCTGCAGCACGGCCACGGTCATGTAGGCGACGGCGGCGCGCGGCTGGAAGCCGCCGGCGACCGGGACGACCGGCACGCCCTCGGCGCGCGCCAGGTCGGCGAGCTTGCCGCCGCTGGTGACGACGACGCGCCGCGCGCCGATCACGCCGGCCGCCTCGTAGCAGGCCAGCGTCTCCTCGGTGTTGCCGGAATACGAAGCGCACAGGACGGTCGTGTCGGGGGTGGTCCAAGGCGGCAGGCCGTAGGCGCGCGCCCCCAGCAGCGGGCGCGACGCGTGGTCGCCGAGGATCGCGCGCGCCAGCTGGCCGCCGATCGCCGAGCCGCCCATACCGGCGACGATCAGGCCGCCCGGCGAATCCCACGCGTCCAGGCCGGCCGACTCGACCTTCCACAGCGCGTCGCGCAGGTGCTCGGGAATGGCCAGGACGTCGGTGAGCTGGTCGGTCGGATCGAACCGGCCGATCGTCTCCCGGTCGAGCTCGAGCTGCTCGGTGCTTGACAAAACGCTCCCCCTCCGTTCAGAACGTGATCGCGCCTTCGGGCAGGTCGGTCTGGGGAAAGACTCGCACGCCGCGCGTGAGGACGTTGCGCGGCCCCACTGTGACCCCCTCGCCGAGGACCGCGCCGCCCGACACGGTGGTGCCGTCGCCGATGCGCACGCCGGCCGCCACGATGCAGTCGCGCAGCACGCAGCGCGCCCCGATCTCGGCGCCGTTGAGCACGACCGCGCGCTCGATCGTGGTGCCCTCCCCCACGCGCACGCCCTCCCCGAGCACGACCAGCGAGCCGACGTGCGCGCCCCCGGCGATCTCGCAGCCGCGATCGACGAGCGCCGGCGGGATGATCCGCCCCTCGGCCTCGACGCGCTCGCCGACCGACAGGTAGCCGGGCCCGAGACGGTCGGACACCGCGGTGGCGACGTTGCCCTCGAGGATGTCGAAGGTGCCCTGCAGGTAGCGCTCGGGCGTGCCGATGTCCAGCCAGTACGCGTCGGCCGCGTAGCCGTACAGGCCGTTGCCGACGAGCTGCGGCCAGATCTCGCGCTCGATGGAGACGTTGCGGTCCGGCGGGATGAGGTCGAGGATCGAGCGTTCCAGCACATAGGCGCCGGCCGAGATCAGGCGGGTGTCGATCTGGTCGGCGCTCGGCTTCTCGACGAACTCCTCGACCGCGTTGTCCTCGTGCAGGCGCACGAGCCCGTAGGCGCTCGGGTCCTCGACCGGGACGAGCGCGAGGGTGCCCGTCGCGTTGGTCTGCGAGTGCTGGGCGAGCTGGGCGGTGAGGTCGATGTCGGTCAGGACGTCGCCGTTGAGCATCAGGAAGCGCTCGAGGAGCAGGTCCTCGGCGTACTTCAGCGCGCCCGCGGTGCCGCGCGGCTCGGGCTCCTCGACGAAGCGCAGGCGCACGCCGTACTGCGAGCCGTCGCCGAGCACGTTGCGCACCGCCGTGGCCAGGAAGCCGCACGACATGACGACGTCGTCGACGCCGTGACCGGCCAGCCATTCGAGCATGTAGGCGATGAACGGGCGGTCGACGAGCGGCACGACCGGCTTGGGAACCGTCGAGGTCAGCGGCCTGAGACGGGTCCCCTCGCCCCCTACGAGGATCACCGCCTGCATCGCGCCTTCACGATCGGCCGATGCCCTCGTAGATCAGGCCCGCCGCTCGCACCGCTTCAGGGTCGAGCACGTTGCGCCCGTCGACGAGCAGCGTGCCGCGCATGGCGCCGGCGACCGCACCGAGGTCGAGTTCGCGGAACTCCTCCCACTCGGTGACCAGCACCACCGCGTCGCTGCCGGATACGGCGCTGAGCGTGTCGTCGGCGAAGTCGAGGTGCGGCATCAGCTTGCGCGCCTCGTGCTCGGCCACCGGGTCATAGGCGCTGACGTTGGCGCCGGCGGCCTGCAGCCGCGCGCTGAGCACGAGCGACGTCGCCTCGCGCATGTCGTCGGTGTTGGGCTTGAAGGCGAGGCCCAGCAGCGCGACCTTGCGACCGACCAGCGACCCCAGGTGCTTCTCGAGCTTGGCCATGACCCGGCGCTTCTGCAGCTCGTTGACCTCGATGACCGAGTTGAGCAGCTGGAAGTGGTAGCCGGAGTTGCCGGCGAGCTGCTTGAGCGCGGTGACGTCCTTGGGAAAGCAAGAGCCCCCGAATCCGATCCCCGCCTGGAGGAACTTGGGCCCGATGCGGTCGTCGAGGCCGATGCCCCGGGCGACCTCGGTGACGTTGGCGCCGGTGACCTCGCAGACGTTGGCGATCTCGTTGATGAACGAGATCTTCGTGGCCAGGAAGGCGTTGGCGGCCAGCTTGATCATCTCGGCGCTGGCGACGTCGGTGCGCACGAGCGGGGCGCCGAGCGGCGCGTAGAGGTCGACGACCGCGTCGCCGGCCCAGTCGCCGTCGTCGCCCACGACCACGCGATCGGGCTCGAGGAAGTCGCGCACCGCCGAGCCCTCCTTGAGGAACTCCGGGCACGAGACGTAGCTGAAGCCCTCCTTGCCCTGCTCGGCGAAGATCCGCTTGATCGACGAGCCGGTGCCGACCGGCACCGTGGACTTCATGACCAGCGCGTGGCTGTCGGAGGCCGGCATCGCGTTGACGACCGCGTTGACCGCGCTGAGGTCGGCGTCGCCCGAGTAGGTCGGCGGCGTGCCGACGGCGACGAACAGCAGCCGCGCGTGTTCGAGCGCGTCGGCGATGTCGGTGGAGAAATGCAGGCGCCCGCGGTGCTTGGCGACGAGCTCCTCCAGCCCCGGCTCGTAGATCGGGATCTCGCCGCGCTTCAGGCGCTCGATCTTGTCGGCGTCGATGTCGATGCACCACACCTCGTTGCCCAGCTCGGCAAAGCCGGCCGCGGTGACGAGGCCGACATACCCGGTGCCGATGACGCCGATGGGTTCGCGTTGCGGGCTCATGAGGCGGCGACGGAGGCTATCGACAACGTCGCGGCGCTAACGCACGCCGAGCGACCGGACCGAGCGTGCGATCGCGAGCATCTGCTGGTTGTTCAGCGTCCGCAGGAGCGTGTTGGAGACCCAATACGAACCGCGGCGCGTGCGCCAGGCGACGAGCTTCAGCCGGCTGCCGTCGTAGAACAGCTCGTAGGTGCGCCCACCCGAGCGCACGCGGCTGCTGGGGTCGTCGAGGATCGGCGGCGAGCGCCAATCGGTGCCCTGCACGCCGTAGTACTGGCCGATCCTGCCCTCGTAGGCGACGATCCGATACGCGCGGTGGCGCTTGTTCGCGCGATCGACGATGTCGTAGGCGCGCGAGTCCATGACCCGGTAGTTGCCGGTGGACGACATCAGCGTCGGGTAGTAGACCGGCAGCCGGCCGAGCTTGGCCTGAATCGGGGCGGCGATGTCCTCGGCGGCGGTCCGGTTGCGGACCAGGCCCGGGACCGCCGACGGCCGGCTGCTCTTGTGGTGACGCTTGGCGGCGGGCCGTGACGTCGCGCGCGCCGTGCCGCGCGGCCCCTTGGTTGCCTTGGCGGCCAGGAAGCTCTCGACCGTCTTTTGCAACGCCCGGTCGCTGATCTCGACGTTGCCCGAGCCGTCGCCCACGTCCTGGGCGGGGAACTGCACCTCCTGGATCGGCTTGGTCGCCGATTCGGCCACGAGCTTGAGCAGCGAGAGGATCGCCGCCGAGGAGTCGATGTCCGTGCGCACCGACTTGCCGAAGATCTCCAGCAGCTCGTCGCGATTGGACCACACGCTCGACACGCCGATCTGGTTCTTGGCCTCGCCGATGAACGACTGCTGGCGGGCGGCGCGGATGAGGTCGTTGTCGAGGTGGCGGTAGCGCACGTAATCCAGCGCGTCCTCGCCGCACAGCTTCTGATAGCCGGCGCCGACGTCGATCACGGCGTACGGCGGGCCGCCGCCGTTGGGCGGATGGTTGTCGTTGTAGTAGCGGTGGTCGACGTCGACGTAGACGCAGCCGAGCTTGTCGACCGCGCCGGTGAAGCCCCAGAAGGTGACCCGGATGTAGTGGTGGATCGGGATCTTCAGCAGGTTGCGCACGGTGCGCAGCGTCAGCCGGTCCTCGCCGAACGCGAAGGCCGCGTTGAGCTTCTGGCGGCCGTGGCCGGGGATGTCGACGAGCAGGTCGCGCGGCAGCGACATCATCGCCGTGGCGCCCTTGTGGGGATCCAGGCGCACGAGGATCATGGTGTCCGAGCGCGTCGGCGGCGGGTGCTTCTGCAGCGCCTCCTTCTTGCGGCGGTCGTCGCCGATGACCAGGATCGTCTGCGGCTTGCCCGGCGCGACGTCGGCCAACAGCTGCTTGACCTGGGGGTCGATCGGCGTCGTGTTGCGCCGGAAGATGTTGACGGCCTCCTTGACCTCCAGCAGCACCGCGGAGGCCACCGTGGCCGCGCACAGGCAGGTGATGATCACGCCCGCGAGCGCGAAGCGCTTGATCATGCCCCGCGCCAGGCGGGGCGGGCCCTCCTTGGGTGTGCGGCTCACTTGCCGCCGATGCGGCTCAGTGACCGCGCGATCGCGAGCATCTGCTTGTTGGTCAGCGTCTCGGACAGGGTGTTGGAGACCCAGTACACCGCGCGCGGCGTGCGCCACGCGACAAGGCGCAGGCGGTTGCCGTCATAGAAGAGCTGGTAGCTCCGCTTGCGCATGCGCATCTTGTCAGACGGGTCGTCGAGGATCGGCGGTGACTTCCACGTGGTGCCCTGGATTCCGTAGTACTGACCGTCGAAACCGGCGCTCACGACGATGCGATAGGCCCGGTGGCGCTTGTGCCTGCCGTCGTAGAGGTCGTACGCGCGCGGGCTGCCGTCGGTGACGTAGCTGCCGCGGGCCAGGCGCACTTGAGGCACGTAGACCGGGAGGCCCGCGTGGGTGGACATCTCGGCGGCCGCGTTCTCGCCGCCGACGCGGTCGTTGATGACGCCTGGCGGCAGGCCCGGCGAGGTCTGCCGGGCCTTCTTGCGGGCCTTCTTGCTCTCCTTGACCTGCCCGCTGCGGCCCACGCCGCGGCTGCCCTTCGAGGCCCGGACGTGCAGGAACTCGTTCTTGGAGACGTCGAGCTGCTGCTGTGATGCCACGACGAAGTCCCCGTCGATGGCGCTGCGGAAGCGCACCTCGCGGATCGGGTGCCCGGAGGACTCGAAGGCGAGCTTGAGCAGCCGCAGGATGGCGGAGTTGGACTTCAGGTCGGTGTCGGTGTAGCGCCCGAAGATGCGCAGCAGCTCCTTGCGATCGCCGAACAGGCGACCGAGGCCGATCTGGTCCTTGGCCTGGCGCAGGAAGTCCTGCTGGCGGGCGGCGCGCACGAGGTCGTCGTCGGCGTGGCGGAAGCGCACGTAGTCAAGCGACTGCGACCCGCACAGCTTCTGGTAGCCCGCCGGAATGTTGATCTCGGCGTACTGCTGGCTGGGCGGCAGCCCGACGTTGGAGTGGTAGTAGCGCCGGTCGACGTCGACGTACACGCAGCCGAGGCGGTTGACCGCGCGCTGGAAGCCGCCGAAGTTGACGTTGACGACGTGGTTGATCGGAATGTGCAGCAGGTTGCGGACCGTCTTGACCGCCAGCGCCGGGCCGCCGTAGGAGTAGGCCGCGTTGATCTTCGTCGTGTCGATCCCGCCGCCGGGCACCTGAATGGGCACCTTGAGGTCGCGCGGGATGTTCATCACCGCGGTGGCCTCCTTCGACGGGTCCAGGCGTACGAGCATCATCGTGTCCGAGCGCGCCGGGTTGTCCTGCTTGACGTCGATGAAGCGCCGATCGGAGCCCAGGACGAGGATCGTCTGCGGCTTGCCGGCGGGGACGTCGTCGAGCGCGCCCTTCAACCCCGGGATCGTGTGCCCGACGCTCTCGTCGCGGATGACGCTGACGAGCTCGTCGACCTCCAACAGGCCCGCGGACGCGACCGCCCCGGCGGTGAGCAGTGTGATCAGCACCCCGGCCAGCGCGAAGCGCTTGTACATGCCGAAGGCGACGCGCGGGGGCTTTTCGTCTGGGAAGGCGCTCATGCGGGACAGCAGAGAGGGTAGGCGAGGCTTCGGAGTACTTCGCCGGGAGCGGCCGGCGTCCTACGCCAGCCCACCCTCGACAGCGCGCAGCGGAGCCTGCTCGTGGCGCTCCAGCCATGCCGGCAGGTGCCGCACGAAGTCGCCGAGCGCCCGGCGATACCGAGCCAATGAGGATATCGACACCCATTCGTGCGGCCCGTGGTGTCCACCGCCGACTGGACCGAACTCGACCGCGGGGATCCCGGCCTCGACGAAATAGATGACGTCGGACGCGCCGTCGCGGCCGATCGACAGGGCCTCGCCCTCGATCGAGCGCCCGACGGCGTCGCGCAGGGCGAGCACGTACGGGTTGCGGCGCGAGACGGTGGTCGGCGCACGCGTGAAGGTCTTGACGATCTCGAGATCGCCGATGGCCCGGATCTGGTCGAGGATCTCGTTGTGGTCCTGGTTGGGCAGGAAGCGGATGTCGACGTCCATCGTGCAGACGTCGGGCACCTTGTTGAAGGCGTCGCCGCCGACGATGCGCGCGAGGTTGATCGACGGGCGGTCGAAGAGGTCGGACGACTCGCGGCTGAAGGGGAGCGTCTCGATGCGACGGAAGGCGTCGTGGGCCTTGAGGATGGCGTTGTCGCCCAGCCACGGCGTGGAACCGTGCGCCGCCGTCCCGGATACCTGGACGCGGACGGCCAGCACGCCCTTGGCCTGGACGCCGATGTGCAGGTCGGTGGGCTCGCCGGTGAGCGCGAAGTCGGCTCGCAGGCCCTCCTTGACGAGCAGGTCGGTCGAGCGGCGCGTGACGTCCTCGGACTCCTCGTCGGGGACGCAGACGAGGCGGACCCTGACCTCGTCCTGCGAGGCGGCGTCCTTGAGCGCATACATCATCGCCGCGAGCGCGCCCTTCATGTCGTACGCGCCGCGGCCGATCAGCCTGTCGCCGTCGACGCGCGGCGTGAACTGGCCCTCGCGGGCGGGCACGACGTCGAGGTGCCCGTGCATGACGACCGTCGGCGCCGATTCGGGGCCGACCTCGGCCAGGATGACCGGCAGGCCGTCGTGCTCGCGGCCGTCGACGGTGATCTCGCGCGACTCCAGCCAGCCCTTGACGAAACCGGCGGCCGCGCGCAGGCCCTCGCCCGTAGCGGTGTCGTAGGTGATCAGGCGTTCGGCGAGGACACACTCGTCCATGGCCCGTCAGGATAGGGCCATGGCACAGCGCATCGTCGTTTTCGGCGCGACCGGCTACACGGGCGATCTCACGGCACGGGCGCTGGTCGCGCGCGGCGCGCGGCCGATCCTGGCGGCGCGGACCGAGGCACGCGTGCGGGCGCTGGCCGAAGAGCTCGGTGGCCTCGAATGGGCCGTGGCCGACGTCGAGCGGCCCGAATCGGTCCGCGCGTTGGTCGAGCGCGGCGACGTGCTCGTGTCGACCGTCGGCCCCTTCGCGCGCTGGGGCGGGCCGGCCGTGGAGGCCGCGATCGCCACCGGCGCGCATTACCTGGACTCGACCGGCGAGGGTGGCTTCATCCGCTCGGTCTTCGAGCGCTACGGCGGTGCGGCGCAGGCGGCGGGCTGTGGGCTGATCACCGCGTTCGGCTTCGACTTCGTGCCCGGCAACCTCGCGGGCGCGCTTGCGCTGCGCGATGCGGGCGAGGCCGCGACCTCCGTGCAGATCGGCTACTTCTCGCCCGGCGGGAACGCGTCCTCGATGAGCGGCGGCACACGGGCGAGCGCGACGGGCGTGATGTTCTCGCCGGGCTTCGCCTGGCGCGGGGGGCGGCTGGTGGACGAGCGCCCGGCGCGCGATGGACGCTCGTTCGAGCTGCGTCCAGGCAAGCGCGCAGCGGCGGTGAGCGTGGCGGGCTCTGAGCACTTCTCGCTGCCGCGCGTGTATCCGGGACTGCGCGACGTCTCCGTCTACCTGGGCTGGTTCGGGCCCGCGTCGGGCGCGATGCGCGGGCTGTCGGCGGGCGTGTCGGCGGTGACGAAGCTGCCGGGGGCTCGTGGCGCGCTGCAGGGCATGTTCGGGCGTTTGGTGAAGGGCTCCACGGGCGGGCCCGACGCCGCGGCGCGCGCGACGAACACGTCGCTCGTTTTCGCCGAGGCCTACGACGCCTCCGGCGCGCAGCTCGCGGCTGTTCGCCTTGAGGGCGTCAACGGCTACGACCTCACGGCGGGGTTCCTGGCCTGGGGCGCTCTCGCCGCGGCCGGCGGCGGGTTGCAGGGCACGGGCGCGCTGGGGCCGGTGGACGGGTTCGGGCTCGATGCGCTGGAGGCGGGCTGCGCTGAGGCGGGGTTGGCGCGGGTGTAGGTCTGCCGCGGGGTGCCGGCGGCGCTGCGGTGCCAGGGCAATGAGGGCAGGGAGTCGCCTGCTGCGCGTGGCGCTCGGGGTCGCTGCCTGCGAGCGACGAGAAATGCACGATATGCGTGCAAAAGTCATCGCTCACGGGTGAACGACGAGAACAAGACGCTCTGCGTCTGGAACTCGCCATTCGCGTGCAGCGACCGCCCACGCCCCGCGCAGCAGCGGACTCCTTCCCCTCATTGCCCGAGAACCGCGCGCGCGGCGCCTACCCCGTGCCCTCGGCGCGCTCCTTCAGCCCTTCGGCCGCGCCGCCGAGCAGGAACTCGCGCACCCGGTCCTCCATGCCCCCGCGCAGGAGCATCCCGAGCATCATGCCCGGATCGACCTCGAGCCCGTACGTCGCGCGTATGAGCTTGTCGCCGAGCTCCTCGAAGCGCCACCAGCCGATCAGCGCCTTGACGTCACCGTGGTCCTGCTTCCAGTCGATGCGCTCGTGCTCGCGATAGGAGAAGCGCAGGCGCGCGCGGATCGTGCGCACCCGCGCGTCGAACTCCGCGTCGACGCTCGAGGCGCGGCCTTCGCCGTCGCGCTGGAGCACGTCGACGTCCTGGAGCGCCGCCTGCCACGACGCTGCGCGATCGATGTCGGCCGCGATCGCGTAGCAGCGCACCAGCGGCGCCTGGATCTCCACCGTCCGCTCGCCGCGCAGGACGCCCATTACGCCACCACCGGATCGACGAGGGTGAACTCGCGGCCGTCGACCAGCCCGCGGTTCGTCACGCGCAGCGCCGGGATCACGCCCAGCGAGAGGAACGAGACCATCATGAACGGGTACTCAAGCGCACAGCCGAGCTCCTTGTAGGCACGGTCCAGCGAGCGAACCTCGTCGGCGACCTCGGGAACCGTGCGATCGGAGATCAGCCCGGCGATCGGCAGGCGCACCTCGCCGATCACCTCGCCGCCGTCGACGGCGACCATGCCGCCTCCGGTCTCGCGCAGGCGCGCGACCGCCGCGAGCATGTCGTCGTCGTTCATCCCGACGACGAGCAGGTTGTGGTTGTCGTGGGCGACCGTGCTGGCGACCGCGCCGCGGTCCAGGCCCAGCCCCTGCACGAAGCCCACGCCTATCGTGCCCGGCCCGCCGTGGCGCTCGATGCTCGCTGCCTTGGCGAGGTCGAGCGCAGGGTCGGCGCGCACCTCGCCGTCGACGACCGGCGCCTCGACGATCCGGTGCTCGGTCGCCAGCTCGCCGGGGACCATGCCGATCGCGCGCACGCGGGCGCGCTCGCCCGAGGCGGCCACGCGCAGGTCGTCGCCCGTGACCTGACGCGCCAGGCGCACGGTGTCTCGCGCCCGCGCCGGATACTCGTAGGACGGCTGCTCGTCGCCCACCGCATCGCCGTCGGCGAGCACGAGATGTGGGCGCAGCTCGCGGAGGTCCTCGACCAGCAGCACGTCGGCGCAGCGGCCGGGGGCGATCGAGCCGATGTCGTGGCGGCGCCCGAGGTACTCGGCGGCGTTGACCGTCGCCATCTGGATGGCCAGCAGCGGGTCGAGGCCGCAGCGCACGGCGGTGCGCACCGCGTGGTTGAGGTGGCCGACCGCGGCGAGTGTCTCGGGGTGCATGTCGTCGGTCACCAGGAGCGCGTGGCGCGAGTCGATGCCGTCCTCGAGCAGCACCGGCGCCAGCTTCTCGACGTCGTGCCACGCCGACCCCTCCCGCAGCTGGACCCACATCCCGGCGCGCAGCTTGGCCAACGCATCGTCGCGCTGGACGGTCTCGTGGTCGGAGTCGACGCCGGCTGCGAGATAGGCGTGCAGGCGATGGTCGTCCCAGCCGTGCAGGCTCCAGTGGCCGGTCACCGGCAGGCCGGCGTCGAGCACGGCGCCGATCATCTCGTGCGTCGCGGCATCAGACTGGATGACGCCCGGCATGTTCATCATCTCGCCCAGCGCGGCGACGCCCTCCCAGCCCAGCGTCTCGCGGATGTCGTCGGGCGTGATCGTCGCGCCGGCGTCCTCGAAGCCGGGCAGCGCCGGCACGCAGGAGGGGACGGCGAGCAGGACCTTGAGCTGCAGCGCGCTGCCCTCCTCGAGCATCCAGCGGATGCCTTCGAGGCCGAGAACGTTGGCGATCTCGTGGTTGTCGATGAGCACCGTCGTGGTGCCGTGCGGCAGCACCGCCTCGGCGAACCGCGCCACCGTGACCATGGCCGACTCGACGTGCAGGTGCGTGTCGATGAGGCCCGGCACGAGGTAGGCGCCGTCGGCGCCGAGCAGTCGCGTCGCCGGCCCGCGCGTGTGCGCGCAGTCGCCGAACATCGCGATGCGCCCCGACTTGACGGCGACGTCGACCCCGTCCAGCACTTCGCGCGTGTGCACGTTGACCAGCCGGCCGCCGGTGATGACGAGGTCGGCCGGCTCGCGACCCATGCAGACGTCGGAGAGCGTGCGGCTGACGCTCGACAGCGTGGGACGGCCGTGGATCATGCCGTGCAGCTTCTCAGCCGTCGCCGTCCGGCGCCGACGCAAGGGCGCGGACCGCAGCGGCCGTGGTCCGCGCGCCCATGGCCTCGAGCCGCTGCGCCGTGGTGTTCGCGAGCCCCGGTGGCGCCGCGTCGTCGAGGCGAATGAGAAGCTCGGCCAGCATGCGCGCGGCCGTGTAACGCTCGCCGCGCGCGACGAGCGCCGCGCACGCGGCCTCACCGAGGGCGGCGGCGCGCGATGCGTCGCCCGCCTGCGCCAGCCGCAGCGCTTGCGCCCAGTCGGCCATCGCCGTGAGCTCGGGCGCGCCGCCGGTCTCGGCGAGCACACGGGCGTCGCACGCCAGCTCGTCGACCGCGCCCCACTGGCCCGCCAGCGCGCGGACCTGCAGCGCCGCCCGCAGGCGGTCGACAGTGTCGCCATGAATCGAGCCGCGCTTGACCTGGTCCACGCGTGCCAGGCTTTCGTCGATCGCGACGACGCCGCGCAGAGCCTCCGTGATCCACGACCCC
>DATBKW010000021.1:0-3959 GCA_036555665.1 Solirubrobacteraceae bacterium
CCCGATCACGCTGCCGAAGTAGTGCGGCACGAAGAACGACGAGATCGCGATCGTGATCGTGTAGTTGAGCATCTGCGCCCAGGCGGCGAAGAAGGACGCGAACTCGTTGAAGGCGCGCCGGGCGAAGGACGACGAGCCGCCCGCCTCCGGGTACATCGCCGTGGCCTCGGCGTAGGTGGCGGCGGTCAGGTAGAAGATCACGCCGGTGATGACGAAGACGACCGGCGTGAGGCCGAGCGCGAACGACGCGACCAGGCCCAACGCGTAGTAGATCGACGAGCCGACGTTGCCGTAGGCGGTCGAGAAGAGCGCGTTGACACCGAGGACGCGCTGCAGTCCGTGCAGCCGGCGTTCAGCCATTCCGCACCTGGAGTCTAGGCTCCGTGTCGGCCCGTCTCGTCACTGGTCGTCATCCTGCGTAGAGCGCGTCGATCTCCGCGGCGTACTTCGCGGCGATCGGGCGGCGCTTGAGCTTCATCGTCGGCGTCAGCTCGTCGCCGCCGGGCAGCCACTCGGCGCTCAGCAGGCGAAAGCGCTTGATCTGCTCCGCGCGCGAGAGGTGCTCGTTGGCGGCGTCGACCTCGGCCCGGACGCGGGCGACGACCGCCGGGTCCCGCGCGTCGAGGCCGGCCTCGGGGTCGAGCACGAGCAGCGCGACGTTGTACGGCCGGCGGTCGCCGACGACGCACGCCTGGCCGATGAGCGGGCCCGAGGACTTCAGGCGCGCCTCGATGTTGGCCGGCGACATGTTCTTGCCGGCGGCGTTGATGATCAGCTCCTTCTTGCGATCGACGATCCACACGAAGCCGTCGTCGTCGATGCGCGCGACGTCGCCGGTGTGCAGCCAGCCGTCGGCGTCGATCGTCTCGGCGGTGAGGTCCGGGCGGTTGCGGTAGCCGGCCATGATCAGCGGGCCGCGGACCAGGAGCTCGCCGTCGTCGGCGATCCACAGCTCCATGCCCTCGATCGGCAGCCCGACCGAGCCGAATCGCAGGCGGCCCGGGCGGTTGGTGGTGACGATGCACGAGGTCTCGCTCATCCCCCAGACCTCGCAGATCGGCATGCCGCGCGCGGCGAAGAACTCGAGCACCTCGACCGGCGTCGGCGCGGCGCCGACGCCGAACCACTGCGTCTCGTCGAACCCGAGCGCGGTCCGCAGCTGCTCGGGCGGCAGGGCCGCCGCGCCCGAGGCCTCGAGCGCCGCCTTGAGCTTCTCCCACACGCGCGGCACCGCGCCGAACGCGGTCGGCCGCGCCTGGACGACCGCCGCCATGACCTGCGTGGGGTCGGGGACGCAGGTGACCGTGTGGCCGTAGGTCATCAAGGCCGAGTAGTGCGAGCCCCAACGGTCGGCGACGTGCGCCGAGGGCAGGAACGAGACCCAGCGCCCGGCGCCCTCGAGCGGGACCGCGGCATGGACGCCGCGCAGCTCGGCGAGCATGTTGGCGTGGGTCAGCTCGACGCCCTTGGGCGGCCCCGTGGTGCCCGAGGTGTAGATCAGCGTCAGCAGGTCGTCGGGCCCGACCGCGCGCCAGTGCGGCTCGAGGTCGAAGCCCTCGTCGCCCTCGGCGAGGTCGTCGAGCAGCAGCGTGCGCGCGTCGGCGCCGGCCGCGGCCACGACGTCGGCGAAGCGCGGCTCGGTGACGACGAGGCGGTTGCCCGCGTCGCCCATGACGAAGGCGATCTGCTCGGGCGGCGAGGTGTTGTACAGGCTGAACGGCGTGGCCCCGAGCAGCATCGCCGCGGCGTCGACGACGTGGAACTCGGGCCGGTTGACGAGCATGATCGCCAGCGCGTCGCCGCGCCGCAGGCCGAGGTCGTGCAGCAGCGAGGCGGTGGTGGCGATCCGCCCCGTCAGCTGCGCGTAGGTCAGCGCGACGCTGTCGTCGGGCGTGCGCAGGGCGACCTTGTCGGGGCGCAGCGCCGCGGTCGCCAGCAGCGCCTCGCACATGGTCGCCGCGCCGAGGGTCGGCGGCGGCGCCGGGGCGGTTTCGGTCTGCAGATCGCCCATGGCCCCAGCCTACGGACGCGCGCAGCGAGCGTCGACTCCGTCGGCCTGAGGCTTACGGACTCGATGCTCGGCCGGGAGCGGCCGCTCGGCGCGCGCGGGTCAGGTGATGACGGGGATGATCAGGATCGCCACGATGTTGGCGACCTTGATCATCGGGTTGATGGCCGGGCCGGCCGTGTCCTTGAAGGGATCGCCGACCGTGTCGCCGGTCACCGATGCGGCGTGGGCCTCGGAGCCCTTGCCCCCGTAGGCGCCGTCCTCGATGAGCTTCTTCGCGTTGTCCCACGCCCCGCCGCCGGCGGTCATGAGCACGGCGAAGAAGAAGCCCACGACGATCACGCCGATCAGCAGGCCGCCCAGGGCCTTGACGTCGATGAGGCCCACGATGAACGGGATGACGATCGGGATCAGCGATGGCAGGATCATCTCGCGCTGCGCGGCCTTGGTCACGATGTCGACGCAGGTCGCGTAGTCAGGCGTGTCGGTGCCCTCCATGATCCCCGGCTTCTCGCGGAACTGGCGGCGCACCTCCTCGACCACGCCGCCGCCGGCGCGGCCGACCGCCTCGATCGACAGCGCCGCGAACAGGCAGACCATGAGGCCGCCGAGCAGCAGGCCGATGAGGATGACCGGGTCGTCGACGGCGAAGACGCGCGATGTCCCCTCGGCCAGCAGCTCGAACTTGAAGCCGGCGAAGAGCACCACGGCCGCGAGCACGGCCGAGCCGATCGCGTAGCCCTTGGTCACGGCCTTGGTCGTGTTGCCGACGGCGTCGAGCGGGTCGGTCACGTTGCGCACGTCCTCGGGCAGGTCGGCCATCTCGGCGATGCCGCCCGCGTTGTCGGTGATCGGGCCGAACGCGTCGAGAGCCACGATCAGGCCGGTCAGCGAGAGCTGGCCCATCACCGCGACACCGATGCCGTAGATGCCGACCGTGCCACCGCCGGCGATCTTCCACGAGACGAGGATGCCGAGCACGAGGACCAGCGCGGGCAGCGCGGTGGCCTGCAGGCCGCTGGCGAAGCCCTGGATGATGTTCGTCGCGTGGCCGGTCTGCGATGCGGCGGAGGTCTTCTTGACCGGGCTGAAGCGCGTCGAGGTGTAGTAGTCGGTGATCACGAAGAGGCACGCCGTGACCACGATGCCGATGATCGAACACAGGTAGAGGTCGCCGACGCTCGGCGCCTGGCCGCGGATCACGAAAGCCGCGACGCCGCGGCGCCCGGCCGCCACCCCGCCGGCCACGGCCCGCAGCTTGGTGTCGTCCATCAGCCACTTCGTGACCGGATAGAAGGCCGCCGCCGCGATCACGCCCGACGCGATGAGCCCCTTGTAGAGCGCCCATTCGACGTTGCCGGAGGCGGAGCGGACGAAGAAGGTGCCGATGATCGAGGCCAGGATCGCCACCGCGCCGAGCACGAGCGGGTAGAGCGCGACGTTGGTCGCGTCGCCCTCCGAGAAGAGCAGGACGCCGAGCAGCATCACGGCCACCGCGGTGACCGCGTAGGTCTCGAACAGGTCGGCCGCCATGCCGGCGCAGTCGCCGACGTTGTCGCCCACGTTGTCGGCGATCACGGCCGGGTTGCGCGGGTCGTCCTCGGGAATGCCCGCCTCGACCTTGCCGACGAGGTCGGCGCCGACGTCGGCCGCCTTGGTGAAGATGCCGCCGCCGAGTCGGGCGAAGACCGAGATCAGCGAGCCGCCGAAGCCGAGGCCGATCAGCGCGTCGACGGCCTCCTTGGGCGTCTTGTCGAAGATCCAGGTCAGCACCCCGTAGTAACCGGCCACGCCCGTCAGCGCGAGCCCGACGACCAGCAGGCCGGTGATGGCGCCGCCGCGGAAGGCCGCGGCGAGCGCCGGCGGAACACCGCCGCGCGCCGCCTCGGCCACGCGGGCGTTGGCGCGCACCGACACGTTCATGCCGATGTAGCCCGCCGACCCGGAGAGC
>DATBKW010000022.1:0-2797 GCA_036555665.1 Solirubrobacteraceae bacterium
GGCACCAAGACCCTGGCCGAGCTGTTCGACGGGCGCTCGCAGCTCGTCGTCTACCACTTCATGTTCGGGCCGCGGTACACGGCGGGGTGCCCGGTGTGCTCGTCGGCGGCCGACAGCTTCAACGGCACCGTCGAGCATCTCAAGGCGCGCGACGTCACCTTCGCCTGCGTCTCGCACGCTCCGCTGGAGAAGCTGCTGGCCTACAGGGAGCGCATGGGCTGGAGCTTCCCGTGGGCGTCGTCGGCCGACAGCGACTTCAACTACGACTTCGGCGTCTCGTACACGCCCGAGCAGGTCGAGCCATTCCTGGAGGGCGAGCTCGGCCCCGTGCCGACCATCGCGGCCGACTGCGGAACGGACCCCGCCGGCTTCATGCAGGAGGGCCCGGGCCTGAGCTCGTTCGTCCTCTCCGACGGCGCCGTCTACCAGACCTACTCGACTTACCAGCGCGGCCTCGAGGTCCTGATGGGCTACTACCCGCTACTCGACCGGACGGCCAAGGGGCGCGACGAGGGCAGCCCGCCCGAGGTCTGGATGCGCCGCCACGACGAATACGGGACTCCCCGGGGGGCGTAGATGGCCTTGTCCGTGTGCATCGCCGGGGCCACCGGCTGGACCGGGCGCGCGCTCGTGCCCGCCGTGCAGGAGGCGCCGGACCTGACGCTGCGCAGCGCCGTCGCACGCTCGGCTGCCGGCCGGGACCTCGGCGAAGCCCTCGGGGGCGAAGCCCTGGGCGTCCCGGTGCACGCGACCGCCGGCGAAGCGCTGGACGGCGTCGACGTCCTCGTCGACTACACGTCCGCCACAGCGGTCAAGACGAACGTCATGGCGGCGATCGACGCCGGCGTGGCGGTGGTGATCGCCAGCTCCGGGCTGACGGCCGCGGACTTCGACGAGATCGATGCGGCGGCACGCGACCGTTCGATCGGAGTCGTCGCGTCGGGCAACTTCTCGCTGACCGCCGCCATGTGCCAGGCGGCCGCGCTGCTCGCCGCGCGCCACCTGCCCCGCTGGGAGGTCATCGACTACGCAAGCGCGAACAAGCCCGACGTGCCCTCGGGCACCGCGCGCGAGCTCGCCGAGCGGCTCGGGGAGATCCGCCGGCCGGAGCTCGGGCATCCGATCGAGGACCTCCACGGCCCGCAGGAGGCACGCGGCGCCACGGTGGCCGGCGCGCAGATCCACTCGGTCCGCCTCCCCAGTTTCGTCGTCTCCACCGAGGTCGTCTTCGGCCTGCCCGACGAACGGCTGACCATCCGCCACGACGCGGGCTTGACGCCAGACCCGTACGTCGCGGGCACCCTCATCGCGGTGCGCGCCGTGCCCGGCCTCGTCGGGCTCACGCGGGGCCTGGACACCCTTCTCCTGGGCCCAGGGTAGGCTCGCGGACGGTCAGAGGCCGTGATCGCCAAGGAGGAGTGGAGGGCGCGCATCAACCGCGAACGCGTGGTGCGGACGCTGACGTTCTGGTTGCGGCCGGCGTTCGTGCTGCGCGTCATCAATCGCTTCCAGAAGGTCGCGGGGTTCGACCGCGCCGTCGCGTTGGCCTCAAGCGCGCTCACCGCGCTGATCCCGCTCACGATCCTGTTCGGGGCCATCCTGCCGCACATCGGCGGGAAGGACACCGCGGACCGCCTGATCGACCGCTACGACCTCACGGGAGGCGGCGCCGAGGCGGTGCGCGACGTCTTCGAGCCGGCGAACGGCACGGCCACGAGCATCAGCCTCTTCAGCGTGCTCCTGCTGATCGTCGCGGTGCTGAGCTTCACGCGCGGGGTCCAGCGGATGTTCGAGCAGACCTGGGAGCTTCCGCCGCTCAGCGTGCGCAACACGCTCAACGGCCTGCGCTGGATCGGGCTGCTGGCCGTGTACACGACGCTCAGCGGGTGGATCCACGCCCTACTCGGCACGGGACGCCTCGAGCTGGCGGCAACGATCGTCATCAGTCCCTTCACGGTGGTCTTCTTCGTCCTCAGTGGGTGGATCCTCAGCGCGCACCGGATCCCCTGGCGCGGGCTGGTGCCGTTCGCGGTGATGGGAGCGATTCTGCTGGCGCTCTACTCGATCGGCGCAGCGGTGTACGTGCCGCACCTGTTCAGCAGCTACGCCAGCCGCTACGGCGTGATCGGCGCGGTCTTCGCGATGATCTCGAGCCTCTTCTGCACGATGGTGGTGGTCGTCGGTTCCGCGGTGGCCGGGCACGAGGTCGACGCCGAGCTCGGCCGCATCCAGCGCGGCGAGCGGCCGCCCGACGACGAGGTCCGGCGCGAATGGGACAACGTCATCGGCGAGCTGCGCTCGCGCTGGGACGTCGCGCGCGAGGAGCTCAACCGCCGCCGCCGGCAGCGAAAGGAGGCCAAGCAGCGCAAAGCCGCCGGCCAAGCGGAGCCCTCGCCCCCCGAAGCCGTCGGTTCCGGCGCCGACGGCGCTGAGACGGATCGGAGCCTGGCGCCGCCGCCGTGACAACCGTGCGCGTCGCCGCCCTCTACGACATCCACGGCAACACCGTCGCGCTGCGCGCAGTGCTCGGCGAGGTCGAGCGACGACATCCACGCGGCCGAGGCCGCTGCGCGCCGGTGGGTGGCCGGGGATCGACGACTTCCTCAAGGGCTCGTTCTTCGAGCCCGCCGGCCCGCTTGTCGTCGCCGAGTCGCTCCAGCGCCAGGCGGGTTAGCGCGACGAGCCGGCGCGGACCTCGTCGAGGCTCGCCTTGAGCACCTCCATGAGGTCCGGCGGCACGCCGGGCGTCTTGGGGGCCGGCGGCGCCTTGATCGTCTCCCCCGCCTCCTTGTCCTTG